>CAYYAU010000080.1:0-5764 GCA_964469765.1 uncultured Clostridia bacterium
TGAAGACCATAATCTGGAGCACATCAGTTTTGAAGGAGAAATCCCAGAAGGTCTATATGGAGCAGGTAAGGTTATAATTTGGGATAAGGGCACATACACATTAATAAAGAAAGAAAAGAATGAGCTTGTTTTTGACCTTAATGGAAAGAAACTAAAAGGAAGATACGCCTTAATTCATATGAAAAATAAAAACTGGCTTTTGTTTAAGCTCAAATAACCCTTGTTGTTGTTTCTTCTTTCATTTAAGAACAGTGGCGTTCAATGCCGAGGTTTAGGCAGAAGAACGCTTTTTTTATTTTATATAAGAAAGGAAATAGCGCTATTGGATAAAGTAGGATGATAATTGTTATTAAACACAGTATTACTGAAGGACCGGGTTTAATTGAAGAGTTTTTAAAAATAAAAGGATTAAAATTTAATGTTATTGAACTTGAAAAAGGAGAGCATCTACCTAAATCTTTAATGGGGATTGATATGGTGGTTTCTATGGGTGGAGATATGAGTGTATATGAAGAGAAGAAATATCCATTTTTGAAACAAGAGGACACATTTTTAAAAAAGACAATTGAAAAACAAATACCTTTCTTGGGAATCTGTTTAGGTGCACAACTCCTAGCGAAAGCGTCGGGGGCGAAAATAAAAAAAGCTCCTTTTAAAGAATTCGGATAGTATAAGGTACAGTTAACACCAGCAGGGGTAGAGGATGCATTATTTAAAGGATTAGATAAAGAGCTGGAGGTATTCCAATGGCACGAGGATGAATTTGAACTATTTGAAGGAAGTGTACTTCTGGTTGAATCTTCTCCATGTAGGAATCAAGCATTTAAGATGGGAAGGAATATGTATGGCTTACAGTTTCATATAGAATGTAGTCCTGAAATGATAAGGGGATGGATAAAAGATAGTTTAAATAGTAAAGAGAAAGTTGAAAGAAAAGTTGCAAAAGCTGTATTAAAGCGCTCTCTTTCAAAAAAGAATAAATTCTTTATGCAAAGCAGAAAAGTATTAATAAATTTGTTTAATATTATAGAAGATGAAACATAATTAATCTTAAAAAAGGAGGTGAAAAAAAATTTGATTTTCTTGTAACTTTTTGTTAGAATTGCTGTATATTGCAAAGAAGGAGACACAACTGAATTTAACAAAAAAGGTAAACTACACCCGTCTTAATATGAATATAAACCCTCCTTTTTCTTTTTTATATAATCTAAAAAAAGGTTTATCTTATAATATTTCCACAAGATAGCAAGATGAAGTGGTATTTATATGACGAATAAAATAAAAACAAAAGCATTAATTGTCTTGGAAGATGGGACAATGTTTGAAGGAGTGTCGTTTGGTGCAACTGGCGAAAGATATGGAGAGGTGGTTTTTAACACCAGTATGATGGGGTATCAGGAGATTCTTACTGACCCATCTTATAAGGGACAGATTGTTACAATGACATATCCTCTTATTGGTAACTATGGAATAAATTCAGAGGATATTGAAGCAAGAAAACCATTTGTAGAGGGTTTTATTGTTAAGGAATCCAGTATTTTTGCCAGTAACTGGCGTTGTGAGAAAAGTTTAGATCAGTATCTTAAGGAATACAATATAGTAGGCGTAGAGGGAATAGATACTCGCAGACTTACCCGGCATATAAGATTGAAGGGAGCAATGAAAGCAGCTATCTCCACAGAAAACTTTGATAAGAAAAAACTTATTGAAAAAGTAAAAGCATCCCCAGGTATTGTTGGCAGGGATTTAGTAAAGGAAGTAACATGTGAGCAAGGTTATGTTTGGTCTAAAGTAAAAGGGAAAAATAAACAGTTAAAGGTTGTGGTGCTTGATTATGGAGTTAAGTTTAATATCCTCAGAGAGCTTATCAATAACGGTTGTTATGTGAGTGTTGTTTCTGGAAATGCTACGGCAGAAGAGATTCTTTCTAAAAAACCAGATGGGGTTTTGCTTTCTAATGGTCCTGGTGACCCTGAAGGTGTACCTTATGCAGTTAAAACAGCTGAAAAATTAATTGGGGAAATACCGATATTTGGGATATGTTTAGGACATCAGATACTTGCATTGGCATTAGGTGGAAAGACCTATAAGCTTAAGTTTGGTCATCATGGTGCAAATCATCCTGTAAAGGATTTAAAAACAGGTAAAATTGCCATAACAGTTCAGAATCATGGCTTTTGTGTAGATGTTGAAGAGAAAAAAGAGGGAAAATATTGTATGGTTGGAAATAATGATGTTGAAATTACTCATATAAATCTGAATGATGGAACATGTGAAGGATTAAGGCATAAAAGGCTTCCTATTTTTTCGGTTCAGTTTCATCCTGAGGCATCACCAGGTCCTCATGATGCGCAGTATCTGTTTAGAGAGTTTGTAAAGATGATGGTGGCTAAAAGATGATAAGGCTATTGAGATTTTCTCCATAACATTATTTGCTTATTAACTGATTAATATGTGAAAGGGAAGAAATGCCAAAAAGAAAAGATATTAATAAAATTTTAATTATCGGCTCCGGACCAATTGTAATTGGTCAAGCATGTGAGTTTGACTATTCAGGTACTCAGGCTTGTAAAGTATTAAAGAAAGAGGGGTTTAAGATAGTGCTGGTAAACAGTAACCCTGCTACAATTATGACTGACCCTATGATGGCTGATAAGACCTATATTGAACCCATTACTCCTGATGTAGTAGAAACAGTAATTGAAAAGGAAAGGCCAGACGCTATTCTACCAACATTAGGAGGGCAGACTGCATTAAATGTGACAGTTGCTGTTGGAGAAAGAGGTATTTTTAATAAATACAATGTTAAAGTAATAGGGGCTAATATTGATGCAATTAAAAAAGCAGAGGATAGACAACTTTTTAAGCACGCAATGGAAAAAATAGGTTTAGATTTACCTCAAAGTGCTAAAGCATATAGCTTAAATGAGGCTTTTGAGGTTGTTGACAGCATTGGGTTCCCAGTGATTGTTAGACCAAGCTTTACATTAGGTGGAACAGGTGGGGGTATAGCTTATAATAAAGAAGAGTTTAGAGATATTGTCCAAAGAGGCCTTGAGTCCAGTATGATAAATGAAGTCTTGATTGAAGAATCTGTTATTGGATGGAAGGAGTTTGAACTGGAAGTAATGAGAGATTCCAACGACAATGTTGTTATTATATGTTCAATAGAGAACTTTGACCCTATGGGGGTACATACTGGAGATAGTGTAACAGTGGCTCCTGCTCAGACCTTAACGGATAAAGAGTATCAAAGAATGAGAGATGCTGCAATTGCGTGTATTAGAGAGATAGGTGTTGAAACAGGAGGCTCAAATATTCAGTTTGCTGTAAATCCTGATGATGGAAGAATGGTTATTATTGAAATGAATCCAAGGGTATCAAGAAGTTCAGCATTGGCCTCTAAAGCAACGGGTTTTCCTATTGCAAAGATTGCAGCAAAACTTGCGGTTGGATACACATTAGATGAGATCCCAAATGATATTACTAAAGAAACACCTGCTTGTTTTGAACCAACTATTGATTACTGTGTAGTAAAGATACCTAGATTTACATTTGAAAAGTTTCCTGAGGCTGACCCTTCACTAACAAGTTCAATGAAGTCGGTTGGAGAGGTAATGGCTATTGGCAGGACATTTAAGGAAGCTTTACAGAAAGGGCTGCGTTCATTAGAGATAGGGATGTTTGGACTGGAAGATTTAAAGAATGAAGTTTCAGATGAAAGACTTGAAGAACAGTTAAGAACGGCTAATGCTGAAAGATTATTTTACATAAAGTATGCTTTGAAGAAATCAATGGACATTGATAAGATATATGAATTAACGAAGATTGATAAGTGGTTTTTGTATAACATTAAAGAGATTGTGGAGTTGGAAAAGGAAATATCAGAAACTAAAAACCAGAGGGCTTTATCTTCAACACTTTTATTAAAGGCAAAACAGTATGGTTTTAGTGATAAACAAATTGCTGATTTGATAGGTTCTGACGAATTTTCTGTAAGGAAATACAGAAAAGAACACGGTATAGATGTTACATTTAAATTGGTTGATACTTGTGGGGCAGAGTTTGAGGCATATACACCTTATTATTATTCAACATACGAAGAAGAAAATGAAAGTAAAATGGAAGAGAAAAAAATTGAATAAATCTCTAAATTTAAAGAATAAAGAATGGGTAGCTATTTTAGATTTTGGTTCTCAATATACCCATTTAATTGCCCGTAGAGTAAGAGAGTGCGGTGTTTATTCAGAGATTATTCCTTATAATGTCTCCCGCTCAAATTTATTATTATCCCCTCCTATGGCTATTATCCTTTCTGGTGGTCCTGCAAGCATTACTTCAGATGTATCTCCGAGATGTGATAAGGGTATTTTTAGTCTAAACATCCCAATACTTGGTATATGTTATGGAGCTCAGGTTATGGCAAGAAAGTTGGGTGGAAAAGTTGTGAAATCAAAATCAAGAGAGTATGGAAAAACTATCCTTAAGGTTAAATCAAAAAAAGGTTTATTTAAAGGGTTATCACCATCGGAAGTCGTGTGGATGAGTCATGGGGATAGGGTTACTAAATTACCAGCAGGGTTTCGTGTAATTGGGTCAACAAAAAATTCACCTATTGCGGCAATGGAAAACAGGAAAAGAAAACTTTATGGTGTTCAGTTTCACCCAGAAGTAATACATACACCAAAAGGAAAAAAGATTCTTAGAAATTTTCTTTTTGATATTGCTGGTTGTAAAATCAGATGGAGTATGCATTCATTTATTGAACAGACTATTAAGAAGTTAAAAGAAAGAATTGGAAAAGAAAAGATTTTATGTGCAGTTAGTGGGGGGGGTGATTCATCTGTTTTAGCAGTTTTGCTTCATAAATGTATAGGGAAAAATCTAATTGCTATTTTTATTGATAATGGACTGTTAAGAAACAGTGAAAAGGAACTTGTTATAAAAAGATTTAGACAGCACTATGGTATTAACCTAAAGTGTATAGATGCAAAAAGGATATTTTTAAATGGATTAGAGAACATTGTAGACCCTGAGATAAAAAGAAAAGTGATAGGTAGACTTTTTATAAAGGTTTTTGAAAAAGAGGCAAAGAAACTTGGAAGGATTAGATTTTTAGCTCAAGGCACATTATATCCAGATGTAATTGAGTCAAGGTCCTCCATTGGAGCTCCTTCTGCCACTATAAAGACCCATCATAATGTTGGAGGATTGCCTAAAAGGCTAAGGTTTGATTTGATAGAACCTTTTAAGGAGTTATTCAAGGATGAAGTAAGACGTGTGGGAAAGGAACTGGGTTTACCTGACGATATAGTTTACAGACACCCTTTTCCAGGGCCTGGTCTTGCAGTAAGAATAATAGGAAAGGTTACAGAGCAAAGGCTTAATATTTTGCGTCAAGCTGAAGATATTCTAATTACAGAAATAAGAAATGCAAATTTGTATAAAAAATTGTGGCAGTCATTTTGTGTGCTTCTACCTATAAAGACAGTGGGCGTGATGGGAGATCAGAGAACATATGAGAATGTTGTTGCTATAAGAGCAGTAACAAGTGAGGATGCTATGACTGCTCATTGGGCAAAGATTCCCTATGAGTTGCTTGAAAAAATATCTAATCGGATAATAAACGAAGTCAAAGGAATAAACAGGGTGGTTTATGATATTTCTTCAAAACCACCAAGCACCATTGAATGGGAATAATTTTTCAGAATTAACTGCTAAATGAGATTGTGTGATATAATAGATTTCTAAATCTGAGATTGAA
>CAYYAU010000081.1:0-5737 GCA_964469765.1 uncultured Clostridia bacterium
TAAAAAGCCATTAAAACACTCCTAAAAATTTAGTTCTATATTATCTCCTTGACAATACCGGAAAGGAAGAATTTGACATTTATAATTTATAATGATATAATAAAAAATTATTATAATATAATAAAAAAGAATCTACAATATGAAAGGATAAAAAAATGGCTACTGTATATCTTGAAAATGTAACAAAAATTTTTGGTAATAACATTATTGCAGTAAAGAATATGAATCTTCAAATTGAAGACAAGAGTTTTTGTGTTCTGGTTGGTCCTTCTGGTTGTGGTAAGTCTACTACGCTAAGAATGATAGCCGGTTTAGAAAGAGTTACTTCTGGAAATATTTATATTGATGGGAAGGTTGTAAATGAAGTCCCTCCTAAGAATAGAAATATAGCTATGGTGTTTCAGAACTATGCTATTTATCCACATATGACAGTGCGTGATAATCTTGCGTTTGCTTTGAAATTGAGGCATTATCCAAAGAAGGAGATAGAGAAAAGAGTTGATGAAGCCTCTGAAATTTTAGGAATAAAACATCTTTTAAAAAGAAAACCAAAAGCACTTTCAGGAGGACAAAGACAGAGGGTTGCTTTAGGTAGAGCTATTGTAAGAAAACCAAAGGTTTTTCTTTTTGATGAGCCTTTATCAAATCTTGATGCTAAGATGCGTGCTCAGATGAGAATGGAGATAAAAAAACTCCACGATAAACTACAGACTACCATGGTTTATGTTACGCACGACCAAATAGAAGCGATAACATTAGGAGATCAGATTGCAGTAATGAAAGATGGTATTATTCAACAAGTTGCGGGTCCATTGCAGCTTTATGAAAAGCCTGAGAATTTATTTGTTGCTGGGTTTATAGGAAATCCTCCAATGAACTTTATTCAATGTAAACTTATAAAAAGAGAAGATGGCTTTTTTGTTCAGGAAGAAGAATTTGAAATGTTATTTTCGGAGGATACCAGAGGTGCTGATTTAGAAAAATATATTAATAAAAAGGTAATTTTAGGAATTAGACCAGAGGATATTTATGATAGATTATATGCACATTATGCTACTGAGTTGAATACAATTGAGGCTACTGTTGAATTGACAGAGCCTATTGGTTCAGAGATATATCTTCATATGTCAACTGGTAAAATCAACTTTATTGTAAGGGTTGACGCACACAATAAAGCTCAGGTTAATCAGGATATTGAGCTAGTTTTTGATATGAAAAAGGCGCATCTTTTTGATATAAATACAGGGAGAAAAATAGTTTAGTTTTTCCTTATTGAGGAAAAAATGCAATTCCCTTTTTCTTTCCCATTAATAAGAGGGATAATTGTAACAATTTGTGCTGTTACACTTCTTATTTATATATTTCTTGAAAAAATCCTTTCAAATTATTTTTCATTTATTTTTAGTTTTATTATTGCTGGTGGTGTGTCGGTTTTAATATTCTCCTTTTCATTAATTTTAGTGTTTAAATGGATGGAAAAACATCTGTGGAAGATTGTGCTTGCTCAAGAAAAATATGAACAGACTTTAGTATTATTCCAAAAATCAAATGAAGAATTAGAAAAAAAGAATTACCTTTTAGAAGAGAAAATTAGAGAAATAAAAACATTAGGGAAGATTACTAAGGCTATTTCTACCACGATTGAACTGAAAGAGATTTTAAGGGTAATTTTAATGGCTGTAATAAATAATTTAAAGTTTGATCAGGCATTGATTATGTTGATAAATAAGAATAAGAAAATTTTAGAGGTTAAAGAAACTCAAGGTGTAAATTCTGATAAATTTTCCCAATTAAAGATTCCTCTCTCCAAAGAAAACATTCCTATTGTAAGAGTTGTTTTAGATAGAAGACCTCGTATTATTTCATGGTCTTCTTATTATGAAGATATATTTACAAAAAGGAAAGATTCAATTCCTGAAGATGTTTATTCAATACATACACTTATTAAAGGAACCTCTGAACTCGTTGCTGCCGTTCCTCTTATCACTAAAGATAAAGTTAGTGGTGTGCTTGTTGTATGTAATCTGAATAGTAAAAGAAAAATAGAGGAAAAAGATATAAGAAATCTGATGACTTACACACATCAGGCTGGGATTGCAATTGAGAATGCACGACTTTATGAGACTGAAAAGAAATTTAATGAAAAACTTAGGAAGGAAATAGAAATAGCGAAAGAGGAATTGGAAAAGGCTCAAGAGGAACTTATTAGGAAAGAAAAGTTAGCTGCTATGGGGACTATGGGCGCAACCGTTGCTCATGAAGTAAGAAACCCTATGTCATCTATTAGAGCAAGTGCCCAAAGAATTGGTAAAATGATTGATAAAAGAAACCCACTTAATAAGTATAGCGAGTATATTATGAAGGAAGTAGATAGGTTAGAAAGAATTGTGAAGGAGATGCTTGTATTTTCAAGAACCCCTACCCCTCATTTTGAACCTGAAGATTTAAATAAAGTAATTAAAGAGAATTTAATATCTATGGAGGATGAAGTTAAAAAAAATGGTATAGAGATAATAAAGAAGTTTTCTCCTTTGCCATTGATTAAACTTGATAAAGGGCTTATAAGACAAGTAATCTTAAACATTGTCCAAAACTCTTTGTATTTTATGAAAGAAAAGACTGTAAGAAGAATTATAATTGATACCTTTAAAGAAGGAAAGTATGTCGTAGTTATGTTTAAAGATACGGGTCCGGGTATAAAAAAAGAGATTATAAATAAGATTTTTGATCCATTCTTTTCAACTCGTCCTCAAGGAACAGGCTTAGGGCTGTCTGTATGTCAAAGGATAATAGAGTCTCATAAGGGTAAGATTGAGGTTGAAAGTCAAGAAGATAAGGGTACAATTTTTAAGATAAAATTACCTATTAAATTAAGTTAAACATAAAGTTCAACTATCTTTTGAAAGGGGGTAGGATGAAAACTATACTTATTGTGGAGGATGAGGATATTCTAAGAGAGGTTATCAAAGATGAGTTGGTAGATGCTGATTATAAAGTTATTGATGTTGCAACTGGTAAACAGTGTATAGAGCAATTGGAACAGATTACTCCTGACCTTATAATTCTTGACATTAAGCTTCCTGATATAAGTGGACTAAAGCTTTTAGAAGAAATCAGAAAAAGGCACAAAGCATTACCAATATTGATGTGTACTGCTTATAATGGCTTTAAGGACGCTTATGAAATCTGGAGTAGTAATGTTTCAGATTATATTGTAAAACCTATTGATTTAGAGGTATTTAAAGAAAAAATAAAAAGAATTTTAGGATAAAATGACTATTTTTTCGTTTCTTTCTTTTTGGTTGATTTTAATAGTAATCTCTTCTTTTATACTTAAACTTTTAGTAATTAAAGGGGTATCTTTTATTCTTTTAGGAATAGTGGTTATTATTTCCATAATAAAGGATTATAATGGGATAAAATTAAAAAGAAAATTAAAACAGTCACAGGATTATTTTAATTCCTTAACTGAATTAACAGGTGGATTAAAGAAGGCTTCAAATTTAAATAAGGTATTAAGTACTGTTTTATATGTAATGATTAAACATCTCAAATTAGAAGAAATATACTTTTTTTTAGTTGAAGAGGATTTCAATGAGATATATTTGAAGTGTGTTGCATGTCCCTCGTTGATTTCTATAAAAGGGATAAGCAATTTTAGTATTCACCTTCATGACCAAAAAGGAATTATTTTTAATTCCATCAAGGAAAAAAGGCATTTTTTAATTAAAGATGCTTTAAAAGAATATAGATTAGAATCTAATATACTTGAAATAGTTAAAGCTAAAAGATTATTTATTCTTCCTGTTGTTATGGGAAATAAGGTTTCAGGCGTATTCGTTATTGGAGACCCTTATTTGAAAATTAAAGAGCAAACCATATTTTTGCTTGGAGCCTTTTCAAATGAAGTAGGGGTGGCTTTAGAGAATGCTTATCTTTATCATAGAATGGAGGAACTTTCTATCATTGATGAATTGACAAATGTACAGAATTATAGATTCTTTAAAGAGAGGTTGGTTAAGGAATTAGAGTTAGCAAGACGATATGCTCATTTTCTTTCTTTGGCAATAATTGATATTGATAATTTTAAGAGATATAATGATACGTATGGTCATGTGTTGGGGGATAGATTACTTATGCAACTTGCAAGTATCTTTAAAACAAATGTGAGAGAAACCGATACAGTGGCACGATATGGTGGTGAGGAATTTACATTAATTCTGCCAGCTACAAGTAAAGATGGTGCAATAATAATTACTGAGAAAATAAGAAGGGCTGTAGAATCTTTTGAATTTGATAAAGGTAATATCACAGTAAGTATCGGTATTGCTACTTATCCAATTGATGCGAAAACAGACAATCAGTTAATTACATATGCAGATAAAGCATTATATATTGCGAAAAATAAAGGAAAGAACAGAGTGGTTCAATATGGAGTTGAATGATAAAAAAGACTTTTTAAAATTTAAAGAAATTGAAAAAGTAAGAAGAGAATATCTCTCTTCGGTCATTCATAAGTTAAGAACGCCACTTACACCTATAAGAGAGTATATATTAAGAATCCTAAAAGGCAAAACAGGTGAGATTACTACACAACAAAGGAGATATCTTGATATTGTTTTTTCTCAGATAGAACGATTGATTAATATTGTAGAAGGGCTTTCTTATGATATTAAACGTTTGGATGCAGGAAGAGTTGAATTAAAAGATGAGCCCCTTTCTATGATAAGATTGTTAGAAGAGACTTTAAAGGAAAAAGAGGTAGAGAAGTTAATTTCAGAAAAGAAGATAGATATTAATATCCAGAAGTTTCTATCTTGGGATATTGTGATAAATGATAAGACTGTAATGTTAAGAATTTTAAAAAAGGTAATTTCAGATATAGTTATTTCTCTAAATAGTAAGGAAAAGTTAAATTTTATAATAAGAGATAGTAAAGAAGATTCTTCTAGGATTATTTTAGAGATGGTTTATCCATTAAATGTCACTATGAATAGAGTTAATTTTAATTTAATCAAAACACTTGTTGAACTTCAAAAAGGAAAAATAGAAGAAAGGGTCAAAGAAGGACTTAAATACTTAATATTTAAATTTTCTACTTAATTCTTAGAATGGTATTAACAAGGAAGAAAAAATGGATAAAAAAAGAATCGAAAAGGCTGTAAGAGAAATATTGATAGGAATTGGTGAGGAGCCAAATAGAGAAGGGCTTAAAAGAACACCAAAAAGAGTTGCTAGTATGTATGAGGAGATACTTTCTGGATATAAAGAAAAACCTCAGAAATATCTTTTTCTACAGTATGTTACTGAGAAATATGAGGAAATAGTATTAATAAAGGATATCCCTTTATATTCACTTTGTGAACATCATCTGTTGCCTTTTTATGGTAAGGTTCATATTGGATATATACCGAAAAACAGAAGAATTGTAGGATTAAGTAAAGTAGTCAGAGCAATTGAAGTTTTAAGTAAAAGGCTTCAACTCCAAGAAAGACTTACATATCAGATTGCCGCAGCCATTATGGATTTTTTAAAGCCTCAAGGAGTAATTGTTATAATTGAGGCAGAACATTTTTGTATGACAATGAGAGGCATTAAAAAACCTGGCTCAAAAGTAGTCACCTCATCAATAAAAGGAGTGTTTCTAAAGGATGCTCGAACAAGGAATGAGGTTATAAACTTAATAAATAAAAACTGAAAGGTTTCAACCTAGTGATAAATCTTGAAGATAGATTGG
>CAYYAU010000082.1:0-5713 GCA_964469765.1 uncultured Clostridia bacterium
ATTCCTTAAGTATGACCAACCTAACCAATACATTGCTTTTGGAACAACAGTAGAATTCGGGAATTCATCAATAACCCTTTTAAAAGTAGTAATTGCGGAAGTATAATCATTATTGTTATAAAAGTAAGAACCTATTCTGTAATCAATCTCGGCAGAAAAAGTGTCATTGGGATATTGGTTTCTAAATTCATCCACTACTTTAAAAGCATCCTCCTTTTTCCCTAAAGCTAAATAAGCGTCAACCAAACTTAAATAAGCCTGATTCCTGAAATCCGAATTAGGAAATTTGGATAACAGGTCTTTATAGTGCTGAATTGCTTTATCATAGTTTTCACTATTAAAATAAGCATTTGCAATTAACAGAATGACCTGTGGAGTAAGCTCATCATTTGGAAATCTCACAACAAATTCATTGAAGGTTATTATTGATTGAGGATAATCTTTAATTTGAAAATACGACCATCCGGTATAAAATAATACCTTTTTAAGTAGTTTGTGTTTTGGATACTTCTCTCTAAACCTATTGAATTTTCCAATGGCTTTACTATAATTCTGTTGTTTATAAAAACCTATTGCCTCATAAAACAATAGCAAAGCAGATTCGCCATAGGACTTTCTAATTAAAGAATATGTTTTAAAAGCATCTTTATACTTCTTCTCATTCAAAAAACAATTACCAAGCTGTATCCAAGAGGAAAGTCTAAAAGGACTTTGTAAAAATTTCTTTACAACATTGGAGTAACTTTTCTGTGCTTTTAAGAAATCGCCTCTTTCATAATATAGATTCCCTAATGCAAAGAGTGTTTTATCTAGAATAAGGGATTTCGGATATTCTTCAATTATTTTCTTATAATACTTTTCTACAGAGGAAAGGTCTTTCTTGGTATAATGAATCTGAGCTAACTGATACAATGCCTCAGCCTTTAATGTGGAAGGAGTTTTTAAATCAACTAATCTATTAAAAACCCAAATTGCTTTTTCATAATCCTTTTTCTCAAAGTATGCTAATCCTTCTAAATAAATAGCATCATCAAACCATTTACTTTTCTTTAGCTCTTTATTATGTTTTTCTATGTAATCAATTGTTTTAATATATAGTTTATTTAAATAAAATGTATGAGCAATAAGGTAATGAACTGTATTTCTTAAGGAACTATGAGGAAACTTCATAAGAAAATTTGTAAATACATCTCTTGCTCCTTTATAGTCATTTATTTTTATCTTAGCCCATGCAATACTATAAAGAGAAAGTTCTGTGTATTCTGATAAAGGAAAAGTCTTAACAACCTTTGTGTATCTTTCAATTGCTTTTTTATAGTTTTTCTGTTTATAATAACTTTCAGCAATCTGATAGAGTGCCTCAGCGTTAATCTCCTTACGTTTATCTTCTGGAAGATTATAAGTAGTTTTCAGAACATCTAAATACTTCTTTCTTGCCATTAAAAAATTACTTTGTTCTACAAAACATTGTCCTATTTTTATCTGGGCTTTTGGGAAAAATACTGTGTTTGGGAAAAGCCTACCAACTTTCTCGTATTCCTTAATAGCAAGTTTGTACTTCTTCTGTTTATAATAGCATTCTCCTATATAAAATTGTGCTGATGGGGAAAGTTTAACGTTTGGAAACTTATTTAAGAAACCTTTAAACTCCTTTAAGGCTAACGAAAAAGAATTTAAATTATAGAAACTTAATCCTATACTATATAAACTATTTTGGTAGTAGTTTGATAAAGGGAATTTATTCTTTATCTTTTTATACCGTTTAATCGCACAAGAATAACATCCTTTATTGTAGTAGCTTTCTGCTAAATAATAATATGCAGAATCTAAATGGGTTGACTTAGGATAGGTATGAATAAACTTCTTATAAAAGGTAATTGCCTTCTTATAGTCCCCTAAAAGAAATTGACAATCTCCAAGTCTTAAAAGAGAAACCTCAGATTCGGAAGAGGAAGGAAATTTCTCAAGCACCTCCAGATATTTGATAAATGAAGAGGCATAATCTTTCTCGTTAAACAGTGACTGGGCTAAATAAAACTTCACTTCAAGTGTATACTTACTTTTAGGAAATTTCTCTTCAAACTGCCGGAACTGTGTAACTGCTGTTCTGTATAATCCATCTCTATATAAAGACATAGCTACCCGAAAAAGCTCCTCATCCAAGGATGCAAAGGCTAATTGAGAAAATACTAACAACCAGAGTATTGAAACTAATCTTTTCATCTATAATATCTCCATAATCTTCAATTCGTTTATTTCTAAACTATATCCAAAGATATGTCTAAAGCCTTTACAGAATGTGTAATTCTTCCAATAGAGACTCTTTTTACTCCAAGTATTGCTAATTTTTTAAATGTTTTTAAAGTTACTCTACCTGAGACCTCTACCCTGTTTAAATCTCTAAAGCCCTTTAAAACCTTTTCTAAACTGTTTAATGAGAAATTATCTAAAAGTATATAATCCACATTTACGAGCTTAGGGGCTGTTAACTGGTCTATTTTATCCACCTCAAGTTGAACTTTATATTTCTTTCTTAATTCTTTTAAAGTCTTTAAAGGTAACTCCTTAATAATCTTAAGATGATTATCCTTAATTAACACCATATCATACAACCCAAACCTGTGATTATAACCTCCTCCACATCTAACAGCATACTTCTCTAAATACCTTAAGTTAGGTGTGGTTTTTCTTGTATCAAAGACCTTTATACCATATGGCTTTGCTATCTTTACAAACCTATTTGTTTCAGTAGATATACCTGAAAGATGCTGAAGAAAGTTTAAAGCCACCCTCTCACCAGAAAGTATTGTCCTTGCATACCCTTTTAATCGCGCAATAACATCATTACTTTTAACAAACTGCCCATCTTTCTTGACAGTTTTATAGACGAGCTTCTTTTTATACCTATACATCTCATTTATCTGATTAAAAACCTCTTTAGCCACATCCTGTCCACATATAACACCACCTTCTTTAGCCACAATTATAGCTTCAACTATCTTATCTTTAGGAATAAAAGAGACCGTTGTTACATCTCTGTTTCCTATATCTTCCTTTATAGCTAATCTAATAAACCGTTTAACTTTATTTAAATCAAACCTCATATTTCACCTTATTCCTTTTTCTTATCTTAACTGATATAGAAGCTGAATACCGCTGATAGTAAGCTGATTTACGCTGAGCTTTTCAGCGACCTTCGGCTTGTTATCCCTGCTCAGCTTCTAATCTTTTAATCCTTCTGTGTATTTTCTACTTTACAGAAAGCATTTCCCTTATAAAATTTAATCTTAACCTTATCATTTTTATTAAGTTGAGAATATGACTTTATAACCTTTTTTTCTGGCTCTTTCCACACTATACTATATCCTCTGGCTAATACATTTAAAGGAGAAAGTGTATTTAATCTTGAAATTAAAGAGTTGAGACTCTTATCAAACATCTCTAAGGAATGAGTAAACCCTGTTAGCATTCTACTTCCAAGATAATCCAATGCCTGTTCTTTCTGTAAGTAGAGAAAAGATGGCTGGATAAAAACTCTTTTTGACTTTATTTCATTAATTCTATTTATGCAGTCTTTAAAGTTATAAAGAAATTTGGATTTTATCTGTTCATAAAGTAAAGTGATTCTTTTCTTAAGTTCCATCTTATTCTCTACAACTAACTCTGCAGCGGCTGAGGGAGTTGGTGCCCTTAAATCACTTACTAAATCTGCTATTGTGTAATCAATCTCGTGGCCAACTGCAGAAATAATAGGAATATCTGAAGAAAAGATAGCCCTTGCAACCACCTCTTCATTAAATGCCCAAAGGTCCTCAAGAGAACCACCTCCTCTTCCAACGATAATAACATCTAATTCTGGAAAAAGTTTATTCAATGTATCTATACCTGATGCTATCTCATCACAAGCACCTTCTCCTTGAACCCTCACAGGATAAACCAAAATCCTTACATTTGCAAACCTTCTTTTTATCACTGTTAATATATCTCTTATAGCAGCACCTGTAGGTGAAGTAACCACGCCTATTCTTTGAGGAAGAAG
Source organism: uncultured Clostridia bacterium (assembly GCA_964469765.1). Classification (GTDB taxonomy): domain Bacteria; phylum UBA6262; class WVXT01; order CAYYAU01; family CAYYAU01; genus CAYYAU01. Next base: position 4,040 of record CAYYAU010000082.1, read on the forward strand.
AGGGATTGGTTTTTTGTATTTTTCATCAAAGAGTCCTTCTTTCTGTAACTTCTTTTTTAATTGTTCAAAAGCAACCTGTAATGCTCCTTTTCCTTTAGGCTCTATATAATATGCCACAATCTGATACCTTCCACCTTTTATAAAAAGACTTATTCTTCCTTTAACAATTATATGCATACCATTTTCAATATTAAACCTTAATAGATTAACATAAGAACTATACATAATTGCATCAATCTGAGCTAATTCATCCTTAAGAGTAAAATACAGATGCCCACTTGTATGAATCTTACAGTTTGAAACCTCTCCTTCAACCCATATTTCAGGGAATCTATCTTCAAGAAGGATATTAACAATCCTGTTTAACTCAGAAACTTTGTATATTTTAACTTCGGTATTCATTTATGTATTTGTTTTTCCCTTTTGACTAATCTATTGAAACAGGAAGACAGAACCTTTCAATTTTATCTGCTTTACCTGTTTTCTCATCAATATCAATCATTACTCCAGAAAAAACTACATCTTCCTTTGCTACCTCAAATCTAATAGGAACCTGCGTCAGATACTTCTTAATAATTATTTCTTTATTAATTCCAATTACAGAATCTCTAGGTCCTGTCATTCCTATATCTGTAATATAAGCAGTGCCTTGTGGTAAAACCCTCTCATCAGCAGTTTGAATATGGGTATGTGTTCCTATAACTGCTGAAACTTTCCCATCAAGATACCATCCCATGGCTACCTTCTCTGATGTAATCTCTGCATGAATATCAACAATAATTAGGTTTGTCTTATTTTCTATAGTAGGAAGAACCTCTGAAACTGTTCTAAAAGGACAGTTAAGTAAGGAAAGATAAACTCTCCCTAATAGCGAAATAACCGCAACTTTTCCTTTGCCTATTTCATATATGTGAAATCCTTTTCCTTCAACCTCGGAGGTATAATTTGCTGGTCTTAATATATAATCCTCATTAATAATCTGTTTAACCTCTTTTCTATCCCATGTATGGTTACCCATAGTAATCGCATCAACACCATTTGCAATTATTTCCTGCGCAACATTTGGGGTGATACCAAATCCACCTGCAGCATTCTCACAATTAGCAATTACAAAATCTATGTTATGTTTTTCCTTAAAAGAAGGAAGGATGCATTTTACAGCCTCTCTTCCAGGCCTTCCAACAATATCTCCAATAAATAACACCCTCATCTTTTATCTCCCTTTAACTCCACCAGCTCTGAACAAAACTTATTCTTCACCTTCTCCCTCCTTAAGGAAGAATGAATTTTTTCAAAAAACATTTATGGATTTTAGAAGCCTAAAATAAACCTATACCTTTTGTTGTCCCTTTGCTTTACCTTTTCTCTTCTCTTCCTTTCTGAAGATGAATAAATTATTAGAAGAACATTAAAGAATTTTAGAATACTAATATAGAAGCGGAATAACGCTGATTTAAACGCGGAACCACACGGATACATAATTCAGCGTTAATCAGCATTGCTATCCGCGTTAATCTGCTTATAATTTTTAAACAGTTCAAAAAAAATTTTATTCATCTTCTCTTTTTCCCGTTAAAAAATCCATACAGTTTTAAGAAACTTCTTTTCCTCTTTTTCCACCCCAAGGAAGAATAAATTTTTTTCAAAAACATTTATGGATTTTAGGAAAAAGAT
>CAYYAU010000083.1:0-5681 GCA_964469765.1 uncultured Clostridia bacterium
GAAATAGTGGCTCAAAAAGGAACTTTCCAGTTTGGCAAAGCAAGAGAAATCGGAGGAACAAAAGTTGATCTATGGTTGGATGGAATTTCTTCAAAACCAACCGAAGAAGCTCAACTCTTGTTGATTAATGAGATGTTAATTCCCGCATTGAATAACATAACCGTCCTCGGTGGTCAAAAGAGTAAAGGTGCTGGTAAAGTATCCATTGAATTAGACAAGTAGTGAGAAAATGCCGCCAAGCAAAACGCTTCGCCACTATCGTGGCTCGCCCTTCGGGTCGCCTGACACAGCATAAAAGGTTCGTGCCTTACAGCACTCACCCGAATTTTTGCTTCGCAAAAACTTCTTTTATGCTGAAAACGTTAGGCGACATTTCGCTTGGCGGCTATAAATATGTGAAAGAAGTGAAAATTGTAGGAGGATAAAATGGCAAGCACAGAGGTAATAGACTACATGTCTAAAGAAGAAATTCTTGATTTGCAGAATAAAAAATTGAGTGAAATAATTCCGTATATTGCAGATATACCATTTTACAAAAAGAAGCTGATAGATAAGGATATTGATCTCAATGACATAAAGGGTATCTCTGACTTACAAAAATTGCCATTTACAACAAAAGAGGAACTTAGGCTAAGTAAACCGATGGAACGGACATCGTTAAACTACGATGGCGTTGCTTTTTTCTTTTCAAGTTCTGGAACTACTGGAAATCCTACCATATATCCTTGGTCAACAAAAGATGATTTAATTTTGAAAAAAGTATCCACTCGTTGTATGAAAAGAATTGGAGTAGGCTCTGATGACATTTCTTTGGTCCTTGCTCCCTTTGGAATGCCTATAATGTGGTATTGTATGATAAATCAATATCTTGCATCTGGTGCTGGTGTAGTACCTCTTGGAACAAGTTCGCCAGACGAAATTTTAAAAGCAATGAGTGTTTTCCCAATTACTTCTATAACAACCCTTCCCATTATAGGAACACGCTTATTTGAGTTTATGAAAATGAAAAAAATATCAATAGAGAAGAACAGATTTCGTTATTTTCATTTTGGAGGCGATTATTTAAGTAATGCAAGGCGTCGTCGAATTGAAAATTATTGGGGTGTGAAATGTTATGATTTTTATGGCTTGAGTGAAATATTTGGTCCCATTGCAGGAGAATGTGAAGAGAAAAAAGGTTTACATTTTGCAGCAGATTATGTAATTGTTGAAGTAGTTGATCCAGAAACCAAAAAGTCTGTTCCTGAAGGAGAAGTTGGAGTGGCAGTGTATACAACTTTATGGAAAAAAGCAGCACCTTTGCTCAGATATTGGAGTGATGATTATATATCTCTAACGTGGGGAAAATGTAAGTGTGGACGCTCTTCTCCCCAAATCATATATAGAGGCAGACCAATAAATAGTGTGGTTGTAAACAATAAAAGAATTTTTGCTAAGGATATAGAGGAAATCATTCTTTCTTTTCCAGAGATAAGCGATGAATGGGCATTGAAGATAGAAGGGTCGATAAAACAGCCAATGGGTAGAATTTATTTAGAAAAATCTTTGGGTTATAAAATCTATATAGCAAAAATACAACAAGAACTTACAAATTGGTTAGAAATTCCGGTAAGGATAGAAATTGTGCCATTTGGTTCATTTTCAAGGAGCGATGTTAAACCAAAGAGAATTATTGATATTCGAGATAAATAAAAAAAGAAGGGACACTGCATGAACAATAAAATTATAAAATCAATTAGAAAAGGTTATCTCTTTTTATTAAGTAAAAAACTGAATTCTGGAGAATTTAAAACAACAAGGGCTAAAAAAATTAGTATGGAGAATGCTTCATATATTAAATCAATATTCTTAACTACATTTGTTTTACATAGTCTGAGTCAGCTAAAGAACGTTTTTCCTATTGATGAGACAGTCCAGAATGCGACTAAATTTTTACTAAGCGAAAAAGAAGGAGAAGGATTTTGGCGTTTTTTTGGAAAAGGAACTTATTTACCCTTAGATCTTGATGATACGTGTTGTGCACTGTCAGCTTTGTTTGAAAATGGTGTAGAATTGGAGTATCGAGCCATTGCCAATAAATTGTTAAATTATCGTGACAATAAAAGAATTTTTTACACATGGATACTTGATCGTTACTTACCAAAAACCAGCAGTTATTTTGAAAACGATATTGATTGGGTTGTGAATGCCAACACCCTTTTCTTTTTTTCACTTATTAAGATACCAATTCCTGAGGTAACAAATTATCTCTGTAACATAGTGGAGAAAGAGGATTTTGAAGATGGAAGTATATATTACTATTCACCTTTTAGTTTCATCTACTGTCTCAGCCGAGCATATGCGGATGGTGGAAGTATTGGTCTAAAACCTATTTTGAAAAAGATAAAAAATTATCTCTTGAACAAACAAAATGTTGTAGGTGAATGGGGTAATACCTTAGAAAATGCAATGGCAACAGTAAGCTTAATAAATTTTGGGTATGAAGGAAGCGAGGTAGATGGAGCAATTAATAATTTATTGAAGGCGCAGAAAGCAGATGGAGGTTGGCCAAATAGTGCATTTTTTGCTGGTGTACCTGAATTATTCTATGGCTCACGAGAATTGACTACCGCAATAGCAATAGAAGCTTTGTGGAAGTATCTGAAGGTCCGTAAAAATGGATACTAAATCATTATTTGAGAAATTGAAACTATTTGTTAAACAAAGTGAAAACATAGCTCGCTGGAAGGAGTGGAATACCTCAAAATTGCCCTTGATTTTTCTTGTATTCTATTATTTGATAGCAATCAATAAAGATTTTTCCTATATATCTCTACTATCCTTCTTCAATTTTCTTGCCTTTGTCTGCTTGTACGCCTCTTTTGGCTATATGATCAATGATTTCAGCGATAGAGAGGTAGACAAAAAAGCTGGTAAGCCTAAGGCAATTGCCCAAATGTCCCCCCGTGCAGCAAGATTAGTATTGTTCGCGATATTTTTGTTGGGAGTGCTAATTTCCCTGCCTTTCTGGTTACACAATACTGATTTCCTAATCTTACTTATTGTTATGTACCTACTAAGCACATTTTATTCTCTTCCCCCCGTGAGATTTAAAGAAAAGTACTGGATGGGTATGATAGTTGCCTCTATAACTCAAAGAGTGTTTCCAGCTCTTCTTTGTTTCGTTATTTTTAACTATTTTGGCTGTGAACTCCTTCTTTTTCTTCTGCTTTTCTTTATTATTGGAATAAGATGGATAATAGTACATCAAATAAAGGATTACAGGAATGATTTAAAAGCAAGTGTAAAAACATTCATAACCTCCGTAGGGATCTTGAAAGGGATTCATTATCTTTTGGTATATATCCTACCTGCTGAGGTAATTTTGCTGATAATTACATTAATATACGCAATTATTAAAATTCCTTTGCTAGGATTTTTTATAAGTGGCTATTTATTAATTGCTTACCAAACTGGTGTAAGAACTACAAAAGAATGGTTATTAAACAGCGTTTTTGTGGAGGAATCTTTCTTAAGTAGTTTTTACTTCTTTTATTTTCCCTTCTCTCTTGCTATCATAACATCGTTTCTATCCCTGAAATTTCTTATTTTGGCTGTTTTTCAATTGGTGTGGAGCAAAAATATTATAGAAGGTGAAATTAAACTGCTTGGGAGACCCAAAGTTGTATTCGAGGGGCAAGAAGGACAAACTAAAAATGCCAATAAAGACATCACAGAGAGATTATGGCATTGTATAGATAACATCTTCTATTTTGAATGGTGGTATTTTGATGCTATATTTGATGACAACTCATCTCTTGCGGGTAGTCTTTCAATAAACGGTTATCATTCTCTTCCAGAGACTATTAAAGCAAATGCGGATTTCACATTAAATATAAACAATAGGGGGGAAATGGAAGTTCAAAAAAACTTTAGTCATAAAGAGATATTGCTATTGGATGATATGATAACAATTGGGAAAAATAAAATTGAAAGGTCACAATCTAATAGTATTCTGCATCTTGAAAAAGATAATTGCGAATTAACCTTAAGTTTCAAGAGAATGCTGAGTGGATTTAGCTGGGGTCAAAATGGAAGAGTTATCTTTACTAGAGGAGGAGATAGATACTTAGCATGGCTTATTCCCCTACCAAGGGCTGAAGTAAGTGGCGTTTTAAAAACATCTAAAGGCACATTTAATTTGAAAGGAAGGGGCTATCATGACCATACATGGGGAACAATTTCTTTAAAGGATAACATAGCGCATTGGCATTGGGGAAGGATGTATTTAGAGGAATTAACGCTAATTTTTGCAGAAATTGTTTTTAAAAATAAGACTCGGGTTATTTCTTTAGCTATTGGCGAAGGAGAAAAATTGGTATACACAAATTCAAAAATAAGCAAAATAAGCCTGATCACTCCGACTCGGAGTAAAGGAGGAAAACTCAAAATTCCCTCTTCATTAAATTTAGTCTACCAAGATCAAAAAATTTATCTGGATTTGGAATTGACAGTGGAAAAAATTTTAAAGGAGAGAATGAGACCACGAAAAATGCGCTTTTTTAGTAAGCCTTATTATGCAAGATTTCTATCAACCGTGTATGGAAGAATAGTATTGGATGGAAAAGAATTAATAAGTGGACATATTGGGAGGGCCTTACATGAACACTCGGTGTTCTGAGAAGGAGAACAATGTAGATGTCTTATTAGTTAATCCTCCTTCCTCAATTATAGGCAGGTATAAAGCAGAACATCTTGGGATGGGATATCTCGCAGCAGTGCTTCAGAAAGAAAATTTTCGAGTAAAAATTATTGATGCTCCTTTAGAGGACCTTTCTATAAGAGAAACTGTGAAAAAAATTTTAAAGACGAAGGTTTCTCTTATAATAGGGTTCTCTGTAATTACACCTGAGGCTTTCTATAGTGTTATAGAGATTGTGAGTTTTCTTGCCCTGGTAAAAGTAAATGTATATATTTGTCTTGGCGGTTATTTCCCCGCATTTTGGTTTAGAGAAATTCTTGGAAGTTTCAAAGATATAGATTTTGTTGTTCTATCTGAAGGGGAAATTACGTTTTTAGAATTGGTCTCAGCGCTTCATAATAGGAGAGATATAAAAAAGGTAAAAGGCATTGCTTACAGAAGGAATGGAAACATAATTTTAAACCAACCAAGACCTCTTATTAAAAATTTAGATGAACTTCCTTTTCCGAATAGGGACACAATCGAGCGAGTGATCAGGGAGGACTATCCTGTAGCTATTTATTCGAGTAGAGGATGTAGGCATTCTTGCATTTTCTGTCAGGTTAGTAATTTTTATCGACTATGTCCAGGTCCAGGATGGAGAGCACGGAGCCCCACTAATGTAGTGAATGAGATAGAATTCCTGAACTCCAATTGGGGAGTAAAATCATTTTTATTTGTTGATGATGCATTCCTTGATATGATAAAAGAGTCTCATACACGAGCACGTAAGATAGCAACAGAAATCATAAGAAGAGAACTCAAGATAAGATTTGCTATCCAATGCCGACCTGATGCAGTTGAGAAAAAAACTTTTCGTATTTTAAAGGAGGCAGGATTATATTTAGCGTTCCTTGGAATTGAGTCGGGGATTGAAAGAAGTTTAAAGTATTTTAGAAAGGGCATTAGCCTTAATCAAGTTAGGAATTCGATACGAATCTTAACCGAGTTAGGAATTGAA
>CAYYAU010000084.1:0-5678 GCA_964469765.1 uncultured Clostridia bacterium
TTTTGTAATACTTTATTTCTATTATCAGATTCTTAGGCATGGAAAAGTGATTTTTGTACAGCTATTTAAGAGGTTAGGAGCTCATAAAAGCAAATTATTCAGGAAATATGAGGACAAAATTAATCTATTTGAAGAAAAAGTTTCTAGCTTTTACAAACACGACAAAAAAGGCTTTATTATTGCAAGTGCATTGACAGTAGTACCCATTCTCCTTATGTTTATAGAGTACAAGTTTGCCTTAAGAATTGTTGGTGTTGATGTCTCATACTCTGCGTTATTCTTTATTTTTTCCTTTTCATAAGAATCTCTATTCTAATCTCTTACCTCTCCACCGAAATGCCCGCCGAAATCCCAGATCCTCTGCTTCCTTTACTGTTTCAACGTAGCATTCATTCCTCTCTTCCTCAATAAGAGTTCTATCGTATTGTTGGTCAAAAGGAAGATGGTAAATCTTCTCACCAGTGCGTCTGGAAACATTGCATTTAACAGAAGGATAGTGTTTTAATGGAAGGTTTTCTATAACCTGCACTCCAAGTACATTTGCAAATTCCTTTGCTTTTTCTGATAGCCTTGTAGAAGTAATAAAAGTTGGCTTAATTTTTCCCTTTTGTAATAAGTCAGGAAATAATTGGAGTTGTGAAATTTTTTGCTTTTGAGCATTTTTTAACCAGTACTCCACAGTAGTTCCAAAAAGCTGGAAAATATGCTTTTCATGAATAGTTTTTTCTTGAGACCAACATTTGCACTGGACAATCTCAATTGTATCTCCTTTTTTCGCTATTAAGTCTCTACCTAAATCCTCCAACCCTTCGATAGCGCCCTGATAATAGACACTACATCCTGCCTTTTCGTAGAGGTAACCAATGTATCGCTCGTAATCTCTTCCAATCTCCCATTTAGATTTTTTCTTTTGCCAATAACGATCAAGTGCTCTTTGATTTCTTTCTGTCCTCGACAGGCTATTGTATTCTGCTTCTGTGAGCCATATTTTTACTGGATCATCGACTTCCTCTGTTTCTCCTCCCTTCTCTTTTTTCTCTGTGATTTTCCTTATTAGATCGTCAAGATCTTCACCCTTAAATTCTATCAGCCACGGAAAAAGATTTTCATAATATTCAAGTTGGTATTTTAGAATACGGTAAAGCTTTTCCGCAATTCTGCGTTTGGATGCTATTTCCTTAATATGATCCGCGGCCTTAGGAGCCGGATGTGACTTATATTTAAGGTAATCTGCATCTTTCAGGTCTTGTAAATAGAAGTAATCGGAATAAGCCTCAGCAAGCCAGGGAAACCCCTGCGACTTCTCTTTGGCAATAATATCTAAAGCTTCTCTATCTCTTTTTACCCTTATCCTTGCTTCCTCTAAGTCTCTTTTCTCCCTCTTTATATCTTTTATTTCTTCAAGCTTTACTTTTTGCCTCTGCTGTAGGTAACCACAGACCTTCCCGACAGTCCATATCACAACAATTATACCTATAAAAATTAACCAAGGTTCCATGTCTACTTACCCTTCGAATGAACAAGTTTGAAAGTATCACTTATTCTATTCTTATTAGAAATCCTATCAATTGAGGAGTGAAATCCAAAGTAAGTTTCAAAAAACTTCAATTCCTTTTTCTTCAAGACTCTTTCTTTTTTCTTGCCATTTTTCTACTTTTCTTTCCCACAGTCCTGTAAGGTTCTTATCAGAATAGGTTATTGTGCAACCTGCTAACACTTCATCGTCTTTATTATTGTACCGAAATGTTTGCCAGTCTATATCTAAATTAAGTGTGTGTCCATTTATGTCAGTCCAGGTAAGAGAGTTTCCCGTCTCAGCTTCATATTCTCCGTATTTATCCGAGAGAAAATTTATCAGTTTTTCTATCTTTACATCAAATTCCTTGCTTACTTCTTTCGCGCCTTCTACTATCAGAGCTGTAAGAGGACCCTTCTCTATTATTTCTCCTTCCGCAGTTTTCATGTCCATTATTCTCCTGGATGCCGGAACCGAAATGAGAATTTCTATCTCAAATAATTTGTTGTTTACAAAGCTAAAGGTAACCATAGATAAACCGTAATATTCCCCCTCAGATGTACCAATAGTGTCATAACCAAGTATATGAAGTTTTGTGGTAGAAAGTGTATATGGGGTGCCCAAAAAAGGATTTTCCTGTCTTTCAGTCCAAAATTCCTTGATAAATCTTTCTTCTTCCTTATAAGCCTCTTTCAACTCCTCGGGAGACATCCCGAATTTTGCCTTATCCCATCCTTGAATTTCTGCTTTTTGGGCCATTACTGGGAGAAAGGAAGTTAAAATTAGAATGAACATTATCAAAATTGTACTCACACTTAATTTGGTCTTCATTGTTTACTTTCCTTTTTAATTTGAGTCAGAGTAGTTTCTTTTATCTTTCTCTCAAACAATCTCTTTAAGATAACCGTCCACTATCACAGCTTTCACCAGCTCAGTTTGATCTGATATTAGTATAGCATCTGTTACAGGCCTCCCATATCGTTCTGTGCGAACCACTTCTAAAGTTATTTCTGTACCTTCTATATTGAGGCTGAGAATATCGTTGTTTCTAACGTTTCCAACAGGAACCCCTAATAATTGCCTTTTTAACTCGTTAACATTCACTTTTTGCATATAATTGATATTCGCACGGTCAGGGTAGGGTGCTAAATAAACCTTAGCAGAGTTGCCTTTAATATGAATTCGATCGCTTAATTTGACTATCTCTCCCGGTTTAACATTTACGCTCTTTGAAGTGGAGACATCGATAAATATCTTACCCATTTCTTCGGTAATTATGGAAGCCTTAACCACTTTCACCGCTGTGGTTGTTTTATTACCAAAAATTCTAACAAACTGATTGTTCATATTTTAGCAAGATAAGGATTAATACAATTAATTTCAATTGACTTAGGTTTAAGCCTTTTTTTGATTTCGGCAACCTCAAACCTTCTCTCGTCATGTTCCCTATGAGCTGGACCAAGTAGGTCTTTCCATATCTTGCTTGGTCTTTGGAGCATTTTGTATAACCAACCCGTTTCCTTTGTAGCTTCCTCAAAAGTCCATGCACTTTGTCGTATTTGAGCGTTAGGTATAGGTTGACCGGGCTTTGCCTGAGCCTCAAGAACCTCATCAACGAAAAGATTCTCTGGATTATTATTGAGGATTTCAAGCCGTAGAATCCCCACACCATGCTCTTCGGCGAAGGCAAACGTATCTTCATTAATTATATCAGCAGGATATGCCATATAAATTCTGTAGGAGTGGAGTCCATCATATGTGCTTCCCAACTTTTTTAATTTTCTTATAGCATCATCTATCTCGCCCCGCAAACTAAATATGCTCTGGCTGTCAGCGTTTTTCTTTACTTCAATTATAAAGCCATGAAACTTAAATAGAGGTTTGTGGATCGGTTGATCAGGTACTCCCCAATCTACCTTATATCTTAGACCAATCACGTCTGCCTCATGTCCTTTGATGTTCGTTCGGATCAGAAAATGTTGACATTTCTTGTTTTTTTCAACCATCGTCCTATAGGCTCATAAAGGTCATTCTCTGTAAATGCTGCCATTTTTGATTCCTCCTTTCTTGAAGCAAAGTAAGTTCAATAAAAGAGGACAGGCTACCTTTCATGTTACCAGTCTATCTACCAAGGGAATCGAAACTATTTTAATAAATAGCAAAAAGTAGCCTGTTCCCTTTTGCTCTTTTTTATTGTCAACCTCGAAAGGGCCCGCGAGTAATGCTCATCGAACAGCTCCATTATCCCTTCTACAAGGAAGCTTGATTCTTCATCAGGATTTATGTTCTACGAAGCATACTCAACCCGGATGCTTTTCTTTTTCAGCATCCTCTTATGGACTATGGCATCTTCTCTGTTTTTAGCAAAACGGGAAGTATCGTAGACTATTACTGCATCAATATCATTAGGATGGATCATACAATAATCTATCATCTCAAGAAAGGCAGGTCCATCATCGATGCGGGCGGACTTGTCGGCATCCTGGAAGATTCTCACTACTTCGTAATTATGCTCAGAGGCATATTTACGACATACCTTTAGCTGGGAGGGTAAAGACAAGTCCTTCTTAGCTTGGCGTTCGGTTGAGACAGGGAGGTAGATGAGTGCTTTCATTTTCACTTCCTTAAAATATACAGATCAATGTGTAGTAATCCTCACCAATTCCTTGTCAAGGGTAAAATTTTACTCCTAACTTGTTGCCTTGTTAAGATTCTCCAAATCTTTAATATCTTCCTTCCTAAAAACTAAACTTTCACATATTACTGAATTATAGAAAACTGTTATCCAAACAGATTTGTAGGATCCTGGAACAAAACCAAATCCATACCTAAACACATCTTTATGAATTATCTTCCATTTAAAATCCTTAGTTCTCGGCATAATATCTGAAATACGTTCTTCCGGTAAAAATATGTTGTGTTTTATATTATATTCACGTGGCAAAACATCCTTGAATTCATAAAAAACTAAGCCTTTTACATATTTATCCAAGACGTTACGGAATCTTCTCAAATCGTCTTCTGTAAGTTTGATTAGTGTTTTTTTACCTAAATAAAGCCCACTTTTTGTAGAGATTCCAACTGATTTCATTTGTCTTTGCAGTCTAAATGCTATTTGAGGTTTTTTCCAAATAGACCTCTTTATTTCCGAATAAAATACCTGTCTGGCATAAAAAGAATTTTCTTCAGCTATGCTACAAACAAAAAGCCTAAACCATTCTTCATTAAGAGAAAAACTATGGTTACACTTATAACAACTCGGTACTTTGATGAATTTCTTTGGTCCCATACCTTTAGGAAATAGATTTTTTGGAGGTATGTGATCTTCTGTATTAGCAGACTCTCCACAGTAAACACATATTTCCTTTTCTTTCATTATTCTCCCTTAAGACTCTTTCATAAATACCCCTATATTGTTTGTTTTCCCTTTTCAATGTTATGTAATTAGTCATAGTTCCTTTAAAACAGCCTAATTTTAAGTTCTTTTTATAAATATGGGTTCTTTAGGAAAATCTACTCCCAAAATAGCTCCTGAGAGCTTATATTTTGTGAGTTTAGAGGTTGAGGCAGTTTTATACCTTTTCGCTTTGCAATACTATGACATTATCATTTTACAACGATACTTTTCGCCTAAAGTAGGCTACGAATGCCTACAAATATGACGAACCATAATGCTATAGCGCATAACCAAGCCAATGGCTCTCTCATCCACCGCCGAAATATTGGCAAGTAGCCAAAAGTCCCAATCGCAAAAGCCGCCAGAAAGCAGAAAATATTCACTGGCACCAAAGCCCATCCTCCAGGGATGATACGTACCAACGCTTCCCAAACCGCGATTAAAATCGCCGAAATAATTAGCCAATCTATGAACACCATTGCTTGATTGCGTTTTGTTTTTAGTTCAACCACTCGTTTAACCTTTCGTAACCACCCCCTTCTTTTTTGCATCATTTACTCCTTATTTCAATATTTAGGGCTTCACAAAAGTCACTTTTTTGATAGTATTGAATGCTTCTATCTTAAAGATTCTTTATTCATCACAATTTTGGTGGCTAAAAATGAAGCACACCATTATCGATCTTTTGATCTGGTTTAAATAAAGAAATCTGTTTCATCGGTACTCTCCTTTTGTGAAGGTCGCTAAAATTATACCTTCTGAAGA
>CAYYAU010000085.1:0-5665 GCA_964469765.1 uncultured Clostridia bacterium
TATCTTTTTAGTCCTTTCTTCAATTACTCTTCTAGCCTTTTCTATTGCCTCCTCCGTTTGTTTTCTTTTTTTCTCTTGTTCTTGTTTTATAATCATATCTCCACATTTCTTAAGGTAATTCTTTGCTTTATTATTCTTTGGGTCTAATATTAAAACCTGCATAAAGGCATCCAAACTTTTTTGATATTCCCCTTTTTTATAGAGCTGAACACCTTTGTTAAAATAATTAGACACATTTATCTGTTCAGAAAAAACAGATGAAACCAAAATCAACAGATTTACAATAATAACGATTGTTTTCTTCATTTGTTCTCTTTTTCTTTATTTTCTTTTCTTTCTTTTAAATAATCTCTTATAGAGCCGGCCTCAGGAAGAGGATTATAAACAGACAAAATTACCTTAACTCTTGCAATAAGTTCTGGTATCTCAAAAGGCTTTAAGATATAATCATCCGCTCCACCATTTAACCCTTTTACCTTATCCTCTGCTGACATATACTTTCCAGTTAAAATAATAACCGGGATACTTGAAAGTTCCTCATCCTCTTTAATCCTTTTACAGATTTCAGAACCCATAATATCCGGAAGATTCATGTCAAGAATTACTAAATCTGGCTTTTGACTTTTTATTAGACTAATCCCTTCTTCACCTGTATCAGCAGAGATAAAATCAAATCCAGCATCCTTTAATGATTCACCAACAAGTCCTACAATGTCTGGATCATCATCAATGAAAAGAATCTTATTACTCATTGTTCTACCTCCTATTTAATTATATTAGTTCTTCCTATTTAATTCAAGAGGTTTCTGTTAGGACTAATTCAAGACCCATATCCTCACCTTTCCATTAGAAAACTCAATCCTATACATACCCGCTATCTTTGAATGGAAAGTTTTCTTTTGCTCTGATTGCCTCTTCTGAATTTCTTTTAACTTCCATAGTAGTTTCTTTTCCATTTTTCACTCCTATTTAGTTTAAATAATGACTTCAATTTAATATTACTATATATGTGTTACACTTATGTTACACCGCTGTTACATATTTGTTAATTTAACCTGCAGTTTTTTAAGTATTATTTATGGAAAATTTTAGGATTGTTTACAGAATTTTTACAAAAAATTTACTACCTTTTTACAATAAGATAAGGTATAATAATATTAAATATTAAAGTATTAGGGGGAATACTATGAAAAAGGTATGGTGTATTTTATTATTTATAATTTTGGTTTCTGGAAATCTCTTGGGCGTTAACATTACAGATTTACAAGTAACTGAAAAGGAAGGAAAAACAGAACTTTTTGTATCTATTTCAAAACCAGTAAAGTTTACCTACTTTACATTGGAATCACCTTACAGACTTATTATAAGCTTTCCAGAACAGAACATTTCTTCTAAAATCTCATCACATCACCTTGTAGAGAAAGGAGTAATAAGTAGTATTGAGCTAAACTTTACAGGGCAAAAACAAAAAAGATTTATTGACTACATAGTTGTCAGATTAAAAACCGACATTCTTTATAAAGTAAGTCAAAAACCTGATGGGATTCTTATCTCTCTTGAACCATTAGAGTATATCCCAGAAGAGTCTTCTTTATTTGGAACCAAAATGCCATCAAAAATCACAAGCTTGCCCCAATGTATTCAGATTGGGTTAGAAAACTCAAATCAAATAAAGATTGCAAAAGAAAACATTCATCTTGCAAGACTCAAAGTAGCCTCTGCCTTTAGAAATCTTTTTCCAGCAATTGCCTTAAAGGCTGATGCAACAAGAGGAACAATTGAGTTGGGCGAACAGGACGAAACTAAATTTAGTGAAGCTGAAGTTGGCATTCAAATAAGTCAACCTTTATATCAAGGAGGAAAGATAATCTCAACATATAAACAAGCACTCGCTCAACTGCAAGTTGCTCAAAATGAGTATAGAAAAATAAGAAACGAAATAATATTTGAGATTAAAAAAGCATATTATAACTTACTTAAAAATAAACAAAATGTAAAACAGGATAAAAATTTAATTGATAATATTTCCTCTTATGTTGAAAAAACAAAAAAAGCAAGAAGGTTAGGTGCTATCACAAAATCTGAATATCTCAATGTTCTTTCACAATACCATAAAGCATTATACCAAAAATCCTCTGATGAAAAGGATCTTTCTCTGACAATCACAACATTAAGAAACCTTCTTAACATTGAAACAAATATTGAGTTTTCACCAAAAGAAACGCTCTCATTTAATAAGAAGGATGTATCTTTATCAGAAGCATTAACTATTGGAGAAAAATCAAGACCAGAACTAATTATGCAGAAGTTTATTGTCAAACAGGCTTTATACTTAAAAGAGGTTGCATTGAGTGAAAGGAGGTTTCAAATAGACCTAACAGGATTTTATGGAAGAGCGGGTGGAGCATATGAAACAGAAAAACTTCTACTTTCAGAAAGCTGGCAAGCAGGCCTTCAAATAAAAAAGTATTTTGGCGGAAGTTCTATTGTATCTTCAGTAAGTTCAGAAGAATCAAGCCCAAAATTAGGTCAGTCAACAAGAACAGGTTCAGAGGTTGCCTCAGTGACTATAGGTTTATTAGATAGCCTACAAACTAAAGTAAATGTAAAGGAGGCACAAATAAAATATGAAAAGGCTTTGGAAGAATTAAATAAAATAAAAAGAAAGACTGATTTAGAGATTAGAGAAGCGTTCTTTAATTATCAAAAAGCAAATCTTCAATTTGATACAGTAAAAAAGGAGATTGAATTTAGACAAGAGGATGTCAAAATTGCTAAAAAGAAGGTGGAACTTAACATTATCCCATTTTCCGAGCTTATTCAGAAAAGGATTCAACTCAATGATGCTTATAATTCCTATAATGAATCTTTAGCTTTTTACAATATATCAATTGCTAATCTGAATAAATCCATAGGTAGAGAACGATACTAACCAAGGAGGAAAGACATGTCATTCTTCAAAAAGCATAAGTTTTTTACAATTCTGGTAATTTTGGCTTTTGGTATAGGAGTTTTTTCTCTTATTACAAAAACAACTAAAAGAATCAAGGAAAAACAGAAAAAGAAGTATCTCAGCGCAAAACAGGCATTAAGCAAAGAAGAAGAGGTTATTCCGGTGAATGTATTTAAAGTTGCGAAAGAAAACTTTGAAGATCATCTTGTAGCTATGGGAACCATTAAAGGTGGCCGAGAGATTGACCTTCGGTTTCAGGTGCAAGGAACAATAGAAACCTTCAACTTCAAAGAAGGAGATAGAGTCAAAGAAGGAGAAATTATTGCACAGTTAAATCAAAGAGAAGTTCTTCTGAAGTTACAACAGGCAAAGATTGAGTATGAACAATATAGAAAACTCTTTAGTGTTGGTGCAATAGTAAAATCAAAATTAGACCAGGCTCAGGTAAACCTTAATCTTGCACGTTCAGAGCTTGAAAAGACATATCTTAGAGCACCTAAAGATGGTATTATTGGGAACAAAAATGTTGAAGTAGGTGAAGTGGTCACTCCAAACATCAAGATAGCAACACTTGTAAATATTGAAGATGTAAAGGTAGAGTTTGGAATTATTGAAAAGGAAATAGATAGAATATTCCTAAGACAAAAGGTTACTGTAAATGTAGATACTTATCCTGGGATGGACTTTCCTGGGTATATAACAAATATTTCTCCCCTTATTGAAGGGAAAAGCAAAACATTAACAGTAACGGCACTGCTTAAAAACAAAGGAAGCCTTCTTCTTCCAGGGATGTTTGCCCAGGTTAAGATTTACATATTTGAACAAAATGATGCATTGGTAATTCCTGTAAGTGCGCTTATCAAAAAAGAGAGTGGCTATAATGTCTTTATTGTTGAAAATGAAAGAGCAAAACTTGTTCCAATTAGTGTTGGGTATATATCAGATGAATATGCACAGGTTACCGCAGGACTTAATGAGGATGAGCTTATAATTACAGAAAGGCCTGAAGAGTTAAGGGATACTTCTATAGTAAAAATCATTCAAGTAGAAGCATATAAAAAATCCTCAAAAGAAAAAGCTTTTGAAATAAGTGGAGAATAAAGTAAATGTGGATTCCCGAAATATCTGTTAAAAGACCTGTTACAATTAGTATGGTATTCTTAGGAATAATCCTTTTAGGTATTGTATCATATCAGAGATTACCTCAAGAACTCTTTCCCCCTATTACATTCCCACAACTTACTGTTGTAACCTATTATGGTAATGCTGCTCCTGAAGAAATTGAAAATCTTATCACAAAACCTATAGAAGAAGCAATTGGGACAGTCAAGAATCTAAAAAGAATTCGTTCAATCTCTAAAGAAGGAGTTTCATTAGTTACTGCTGAATTCTTATGGGGAACAAATATGGGGTTTGCCCACTTAGATATTAGAGAAAAACTGGACAGAATTAAAGATATGCTGCCTTTGGAAGCAGAAGACCCTGTTGTTATGAGGGTAAACCCATTTGCTAAACCGGTTATGAGTTTAAGTCTTACAGGGGTTCAACATCCTTATGAACTCTTAAAGATAGCAAAAACAATCAAAAACACATTAGAAAAGGTTGATGGTGTTGCATCAGTAAGTATTTCCGGCGGTGTTGAAAGAGAAATTAAGATAGAGATTAATCAGTCAAGGCTTCAGGCAGCAAAACTCCCGATTCTTTCAGTAGTTGAATCATTAAAAAAGGCAAATATCAACTATCCTGCTGGAACAACAAAAGGAAAACTATACGAATATCTCGTAAGAACAATGGGTGAGTATAAAGATATAAAAGAGATAAAAAATACTGTAGTAGGTTTAGATATAAGAGAAACAATTCAACAAGAAAGACAACCACAAAGAATAGAAATAAAAGAACCCTCAAAGGAAAGACGACTTATTCTTCTTTCTGACATTGCAAAGGTTGAAGATACATTTAAAGAAAAGGAAAGCTTCTCAAGGCATAATGGAAAGAGTAATATTTCCATCTCAATCCAAAAACAAGCAGAGGCTAACATTATTAGAACAACTGATCGGATAAAACAGACATTGGAAAACTTAAAATTAGGGCTACCTAAAGATATTAATATTGATATAGTCTATGATGAATCAACATTTATCAAAAAATCTATAAAGGGTGTAATTGTAGCAGCTATCCAAGGAGGTATACTGGCATTTTTTGTGTTATTATACTTTTTAAAAAGAATAAAGGATGCATTTATAGTAAGTCTTGCTATCCCTGTATCAATTATGGCAACATTCACGTTAATGTTTTTCAAAGGAATAAGTATTAATATGATGTCATTAGGAGGACTTGCTTTAGGGATAGGAATGTTAATTGACAATGCAATAGTGGTTACTGAAAACATCTCAAGACATAGACTAAACAAGGATTTACATATCTCAGCAATATCAGGAACAAACGAGGTGGCTGGTGCAATAAGTTCCTCTACACTTACAACTATTGCTGTGTTTTTACCAATGCTTTTCATTGTTGGCATTGCTGGTCAGTTATTCAAACACCTACTTTTTACTGTAACATTTTCTTTAATTGCATCTTTGTAAAAATCTTCCCATACAAAATTTATAAAACCTTGCCATTTAATGATTTTACTATCACTTGATGGAAAATAGAATCTTGAAGCATCTTTGCAAACTTGGTCACAAAATGAATATTTAGTTAAAACTTGTT
>CAYYAU010000086.1:0-5651 GCA_964469765.1 uncultured Clostridia bacterium
TTATGTCTGTGCAAGCTGTCTTCAGAAGAATAAAGTCGTAAAAATCTGATGCACACAGATAGAAGGAGATGATGAACACAGATGCGCCATATTACTGTATTATATAGTTGACATTGGGAGAAAGTCAAATAGAATTTATTACTTTTAGATAAACTTAGTACTCGGGCTCGTCCCTGAGCCCGAGAAAGAAAGAAAAATGAAACTCCAACATATCTTATTGAAGGAACATTGTTATTTTGTGACAACTACTGTTAAAGGAAGAAAACCACTATTTTTAGAACAGAAAAATGCCAAAATTCTTATCAATATAATTTATAAACAACGCTTACGGAAAAGATTCTATCTTTTAAGATTTGTAGTTATGCCAGAACATTTACATTTGATGTTAGTTCCTTCTGGTAACAATACAATTTCATTTATAATGCAAGAAATTAAAAAGGGCAGTGCACGATTAATTAATGCCAACGGAAGAATAAAAGGAAAGGTATGGATGGACGAATATTACGAAAGTGTTATACGAGGAGAGAGGGATTTTATAATGAGAATGCAGTATATGGCTAACAACCCAGTTAAGCGAGGTCTTGTTGAAAAAGCAGAAGATTATCTTTACAGTTCAATAAATTCAAAATATGAAACAGATATAGAAACATTCTTTTCGGGGTCAGAGACGACCCCGAATACTAAACCCAGTAAGTAGTCGGGTTTGTAATAGAAAGACATTTTTCAATAGATGAGTGGTTAGTTTTTTTATCAGTCTGCATCTTCTTTTAAATCAGTGTGTATTAAGGATATGTTTAAAAAAATAATTTCAACAAATAGAAAGGCTAAGTTCCTTTACGATATAAAGGAGGAGTATGAAGCGGGTGTTGTTTTGATGGGAAATGAGGTTAAGTCCTTAAGAGACGGCAAGATGGATTTAACTGATGGCTATGTAAAAATAGAAAATGGACAAGCTTACATTTATAATATTACCATCCCGGCTTACTCATTTTCATCTGAAAGAAAGTATAATCCAAAACGTCCAAGAAAACTTCTTTTACATAAACAACAGATAAAAAGACTAATTGGAAAACTTACTCAAAGGGGATTAAGTTTAATTCCTATACAGGCGTATTTCTTAAATAACAATGTTAAGCTCCTTTTAGGGTTAGGTAAAGGAAGAAGGCTTATTTCAAAAAAACAGAAGATTAAAGAAAGGGATATAAAAAGAGAAACTGAACGCGAGATGAAACAGTAGAAGAAAAAAGGGGGAAAATATGCTCGATGAGGTTGTTATAACGCAAGCTATAATTGAGAATTATAAAAAGGAACTTATGGATGCTGTTGTAAGTGATGTTGTTATTGTTGGAGGAGGACCAAGTGGATTAATGGCAGGGTATTTTCTTGCTAAGAAGGGAGTTAAAACCGTTCTTTTTGAAAAGAGATTAAGTATTGGAGGTGGAATGTGGGGTGGTGGGATGATGTTTAATAAGATTGTTGTGCAGCATGAAGGCAAAAGAATTTTAAATCTACTTGGTGTCAAGATAAAGAAGTTTAAAGAGGGATATTATATTAGTGATGCGATAGAAACTATTTGTGCATTAGGATATAAGGCAAAACAAGCAGGAGTTAAGATATTTAATCTTATCTCTGTGGAGGATTTGGTTGTAAGAGAAAATAGGATAGAAGGTGTTGTGCTTAACTGGAGTGCAGTTGAAAAGGCTGGTCTTCATATAGACCCATTAGGTGTTAAGTCAAATATGGTTATTGATGCAACAGGACATAATGCAGAGGTTATAAATATCTTTAAAAAAAAGATAAGAAAACCATTAAATATCCCTTCAGATATTGAAGGTGAAAAGAGTATGTGGGCTCATTTAGGAGAAAAAGAGGTTGTTCAGAATTCTAAAGAGGTTTATCCTGGTCTTTGGGTATGTGGGATGGCAGCAAATGCTGTTTTTGGTTCATACAGGATGGGTCCTGTTTTTGGAGGGATGCTTCTTTCTGGAAAGAAGGTTGCAAAGATAATCATACAAAGAATGAAGAAAATATGATAAAGAATAAAGGGATTTTCCTTATTATGTTGTTTTATACTTATATATTTGTTTCATCTGGATGGACAAAGGATGCCAGCCCTACTTTTTATAATACCTTTGATGTTGAACAAACAAATACGCGTGCTATTGGGTTAGGAGGAGCTTTTACAGGTGTTAATGCACCATCAGAAGGTTCTATCTGGAACCCAGCAGTAATTGCTCAAACCACTAATAATTTTGGTGGTATTAGTTTTCAGCAGGGAAGTGGTTTTAATTCAGAAAGAAAAGGGGTTTCTTCTATTTGTATGATTGGAAATAACATTGCTATTGGGTGGCAGGGAATAGAGGATTATAAGGATGAAAATGTTGAAATTAAAGTAAGTAAGATATTTTTTACAACTGCATCTAAACAGTATAAGTCAAACCTATTAGGCATAAACTTTGGTTATATTTATGGAATGATAGGAGAAACAGAAGAAAATCAATCTAATGTGGATAGTCTGAATGGGTTTAGTGTTGATTGGGGATTATTTTATAATCTCTCAGAAAGAATGAACATTGGAGTTGTATTTTTCAATGCGCCTGGGTTTGTTTATTATAGTGATTATCATAAGGATGTTCTCCCTTTTTCTTTTCAAGCAGGAGTTTCTCTGAGAATCCCTTATACTTTACTTTCCTTTGATTACCAGAAGCATTACTATAGAAAGCCTTTTCCAGAAAATAAGGATTTTACTTATCACTTTGGAATGGAAGTAAATGTAAGGAATGTCTCCCTTCGGTGGGGAAGTTTTGGGAATGAAATTGATTTTAAAGATGGTGATAGGTCTTTTGGTATAGGATACATATTTAAAAATTGGAGAATGGATTTTGCTTATAGAGAGGTTTCCTCTGAAAAACAGTACTTTATGACAATTATATTCAGTTTACCAAAAGAAAAAGTACAATAACATAGAAGCATATATTCTTTTCAGCGTAAATCCGCGCCTGCCCTGAACCGAACTTTGTTCTGGTTCGGGGTAGATATCTGCGCCATTCCGCTTCTAATCTTTTTAAAGGAGTCAACTATGTCGAAAAAAATAGCTGTGTATCCTGGGAGTTTTGACCCTATAACGAATGGGCATATAGATATTATTAAAAGGGGTATTCAACTGTTTGATTGGGTTGATATTGCAGTAATTAAGAATCCTGCAAAGAAACCGGTTTTTTCTTTATCAGAAAGGGTAAGAATGGTAAAAAATGCCACGAAGTCTTTAAAGAAGGTTTCTGTTAGTTCTTTTGAAGGGTTGTTGGTAAACTATGTTAAATTTAAACACGCGAGTATTATTATTAGAGGATTGAGAGCTGTTTCTGATTTTGAGTATGAGTTTCAGATGGCGCTTATGAATAGGAGGCTTTCTTCAAGGGTTGAGACTGTATTTCTGATGCCTCAGGAAAGGTATACATATTTGAGTTCAAGCATCATAAAGGAGATTGTGTTTCTTGGTGGAGATGTAAAGGGTCTTGTTCCAGATGAAGTAGAGAAGGCTTTAAAGAAAAACTTATTGACAAAATAAAGGAATATTGTATAATATTAATTTATATTGGATTTACAATGGAAGTTTTAAAAAGGGTCTATGAGAAGGCTAAAAGAAAGAAGGTAACGATTGTCCTGCCTGAAGGAGAGGATAGAAGGGTTCAAGAGGCATCTGTCATTATAGTCAAAGAGGGTTTAGCCTCTCTTATTCTGTTAGGCAGAAAAGAAAAAATAGGTATTTCTCATAGTGAGATTTCAATAATTGACCCACGGGATTACAAAGGTTTTGCTTCTTTATATGAGAGCTTCTCTAATATTCCTAAATATAAAAACTACTCTCAAAAAGAAAAAGAGGTCTGTGTTAAAGACCCTATATATTTTGGATGTTTACTTTTAAAAGAGAATAAAGCAGATGGGGTTGTAGGTGGAGCAACTACTACAACTGCTCATACAGTAAGGGCTGCTTTAAGTATTATTGGCGTTAAAGAAGAAAGAAAGGTTCTTTCAAGTTTTTTTTTAATGATATTGCCTCATAAGGAGTTTGGTGAAGAAGGCTGTTTTCTTTTTGCTGATTGTGGTGTGGTTCCAAGACCAAATGAGGACCAGCTGTTGGATATAGCAAGCGCTACCTGTGAGACTGCAAGAGACTTTTTTGGATGGGAGCCAAGGGTTGCATTTCTTTCGTTTTCCACAAAAGGGAGCGCACAACATATGCTTGCAAGAAAGGTTGCGAGTGTAACTGCACGATTTAAACAAAGATATCCATATGTATTATCTGATGGAGAGCTTCAACTTGATGCAGCAGTTGTGCCTGATGTTGCATTAAGAAAAGCACCAGATAGTCCTCTTAAAGGTAAGGCAAATATATTAATTTTCCCTGATCTAAATAGTGGAAATATTGCATATAAATTAACTCAAAGGTTTGCAAAAGCACAAGCATTTGGTCCAATCCTTCAAGGACTTAATAAACCGGTGAATGATCTTTCTAGAGGGTGTAGTGTAGATGATATTGTTAATGTCGTTGCAATAACATCTGCACAGGTAGAAAGAAAGTAGTACCCTTTTGTATGAGGTTCTTATGGCAAAACCAAAACCAATAAAAAAAAGGTTAGGAGACCTTCTGGTAGAGGTTGGGATTATTACTAGTGAACAACTTGAACAAGCAAAAGAGGAACAAAAAACAAAAGGAGGAAAGTTAGGAGAAATTCTTGTATCATTAGGATATATAACAGAAGATGTTCTTGTTGCGTTTTTAGGAAAACAATGTGGTGCTTCTTATGTAAGCCTTTCTGAATATGGCGATATTCCTGAAGAGGTAATTAACAGCGTCCCTGAGAGTGTTGCTCGTCATCAAAATCTCATTCCTATTTCGTTAAAGAATAATACCCTTACTGTAGCAATGAGTGACCCTTTAAATGTATTTGCTATTGATGATTTACGGCTTATGATAGGAAAAGAAATCAGTATTGTTATTGCTTCTGAAACAGAGATAAAAAATGCCATTGATAAATATTATGGAGGAAGTAAAAGTTCCATTGACGATATTGTTAAAGAAATGGAAACAATGAAGCCAGAATCTAATCTTGAGGTGGTAAAGGAGACTGAACAAACTGAAGATATTCTTACGCTTGCTGAAGCGGGTGAGGAAGCGCCTGTTGTAAGAATAGTGAATCTTTTACTTTCTGAAGCTGTAAGAGCAGGTGCTTCAGATATACATATTGAACCATTTGAGAAAACCTTACGAGTACGATATAGAATTGACGGTGTGTTGCATGAAATTTCAGCTCCACCAAAGAAGCTGCAGAATGCAATAGTTTCAAGACTTAAGATTATGTCGGAATTGGATATTGCTGAAAGAAGGCTTCCTCAAGATGGAAGAATAAAAGTAAGAATGGGAGAAAAGGAGATAGACCTACGTGTTTCGGTTCTACCTACAGCGTTTGGAGAAAAGGTTGTTATGAGAATTCTAGATGCTTCTTCGTTATGTTTGGATTTAACAAAATTAGGGTTTGAACCTGAAATACTGCCTGTATATAAAAAAAACATACAGATACCTTATGGAATAATTCTTGTAACAGGCCCAACTGGTTCAGGGAAATCAACAACACTTTATTCTACACTTA
>CAYYAU010000087.1:0-5503 GCA_964469765.1 uncultured Clostridia bacterium
ACCAAAAGGTCTCAAATGTCGTAAATATACAAAATAACTCAAAAGGAAACTTATATAGAAAATACCGAAAAACGAACTACTTATAGAGAATATGAACTTTCTCACATCACCTTTGAGCAACATAAAAAATGAAATAGAAAATAAGGAAATAAAAATAAAAAAACCTATTAAATTTATATCAAATCTCTCTAAAGAGAAATAATTTAAAATAAAAAATAAACTACCCAAAATGATACCTAAAAACTTCTGTGGGAAGAACCCACTTTTTTTTATTAAGTTATAAAACTCATTTAAGGCAATAATATTTACACCCAAAAGAAAAATAAAAAATGGAATTTCTCCTTGTTTTATTATAAAAACAATAAATGGAATAACTATAAAAGCAGTGATAAATCGTTTTCTCATTTATTTAAAGATTAAATGACTTTTCCAAAACGCCTTTGTCTTGATTGATATTCCAAAATTGCTTCAAGAAAATTCCTTTCCCTGAAGTCAGGCCACAAAACCTTAGTAAAATAAAATTCCGAATATGCTATTTGCCATAGAAGAAAATTACTTATCCTTATTTCACCACTTGTTCTGATTAATAAATCTGGGTCTGGGATATTTTTAGTATAAAGATATTCTGAGAATTTTTCTTCGTTAATAGATTTGCCGGATTTCTTAAGGCTATTTATAGCCATTATAATCTCTTCTCGACCCCCATAGCTTAAAGCGAGACATAATACTAAAGAGGAATTATCTTTAGTTTTATATATTATCTGATTTAATTTTTCTTTAACTCTTTTTGGAAGTCTTTCTATCTGTCCGATAGCTAAAAGCTTTATGTTATTCTTTAGAAGATTTCTTCCTTCTTTTTTTAAATATCTATATAAAGTCGTCATAAGATAGTTTACTTCCCTTTTTGGTCTTTGCCAATTTTCAGTTGAAAATGCATATAAAGTTAAATATTTAATTCCAACTCTATTAGCTGTATTAATTATTTCTTTAATCCTTTTACTTCCTTCCAGATGTCCCCTTATCCTTGGTAGATTGTGTTGTTTAGCCCAACGTCCATTCCCATCCATAATTATTGCTATATGTTTAGGAAGAGGTTTTTCTTTTATTTTTTTTAGCATAACAGTTATAGATTTCTTTTTCATTGTAAAAATCAAAATCCCTGAATCATAAGATCCAGGGTGATTTAGAAAAAGACTTTAATTAACTATTCTTATATAGACATAACTTCTTCTTCTTTCTTTTTTGTTAGTTCATCTATCTCCTTTATATTTTCATCTGTTATTTTCTGTACTTCATCATACGCATTATACTCATCATCTTCTGATATTTCTTTATCCTGTTTTGCTTTTTTAATTTGTTCTTTGAAGTCTCTTCTAATATTTCTTAATTCAACTCTATAATCTTCAGCTATCTTTTTTATTCTTTTAACAAGGTCTTTTCTCCCTTCTTCAGTAAGGAGTGGAATTTGTAAACGAACAATTTTTCCATCGTTAATAGGTGTAATATTAAGATTTGATTTTAGGATAGCTTTTTCAATATTGGGAATTACTGATTTATCCCATGGTTTTATTTCTATCAATCGTGGTTCTGGAATTGATAGGGTTGCCACCTGATTTATTGGTAATAAGCTACCATAATATTCAACTTTAACTCCATCTAATAGTGAAAGAGAGGCTCTACCTGTTCTAATAGTCAGAAATTCGTGTTTTAAACTTTCTATAGTTTTGGCCATAGTTACTTTCATCTGATTGTATATTCGGTTAAGCATATCCCCCTCCTTCTTTAGAGTTCTTATTTATATTTTGTAGTTGTAGTCTAACTAAAAAATTATCTTATACTGGTACCTATATTTTCTCCTTTTACAATCTTTTTTAAATTTCCTTTTTTATTTAGATTAAAAACAATAATTGGCAGATTGTTATCCATACATAATGAGACCGCAGTAGTATCCATTATTTTTAACCTTCTGTTTATAGCTTCTAAATATGAAATATGTATAAATTTCTTTGTATGTCCATACTTTAATGGATCTTTATTATAAATACCATCTACTTTAGTTCCTTTTAGAATAACGTCAGCATTTATTTCAATTGCGCGAAGTGCCGCAGCGGTATCTGTTGTAAAATAGGGGTTGCCTGTTCCTCCTGCAAAGATAACAACTCTTCTTTTTTCTAAATGTCTGATTGCTCTTCTACGTATATAAGGCTCTGCAAGTTTTTGCATCTCAATTGAACTTAGCACTCGTGTAGCTACGCCATTTTTTTCAAGAAAATTTTGTAAAGCTAAAGCGTTTATTACAGTTGCTAACATTCCCATATAATCCGCAGTAACTCTTTCTATGTTTTTTTCACTTGCTTGAAAACTTGCTCTCCATATGTTTCCTCCTCCAACAACAATTGCAATTTCAACCTTCATCTCATAGACTTGTTTAATTTGTAAAGCAATATTGTTTACAATATTTGGGTCAATACCAAAAAGTCTTTTTCCTTTCAGCGCTTCTCCGCTCATTTTTAGAAGGATTCTTTTATATTGTAAACCCTTTTTCATTTTGTTCTCCTATGATACAAAATAAAAGTTGTCATTAGCAGTTTTTTACATAAAACTTATTCTCCAATTTTTATTCTATAGAATTTGGATACTCTGATGTTTTCACCAAGTTTTGCAATTGTTTCGTTAATTATATCTTTCACTTTTTTATTTTCGTCTCGAATATATGGTTGTTCAGTTAGACAAACTTCAGAAAAGAATTTCTCAAGTCTTCCGGAAACAACTTTTTCAATAATATTATCGGGTTTTCCTTCTTCTTTTGCTTTTTGAGTATAGAGATTTTTTTCTTTTTCAATTATATCGCTTGGAACATTTTCTCTTGTAATCCATTTTGGATTCATTGCAGCAATTTGTAAAGCCAGCTCTTTTGCTAATTTGACAAATTCATTCGTTCTAGCTACAAAATCCGTCTCACAGTTTATTTCTACCAATACTCCTAATTTATTATCATTATGAATATATCCATATACAATTCCCTCTTGAGTTTTTTTATCTTTTCTTTTTTCAATTTTTACTATTTCTTTTTCTTTTAAATAATGTTGAGCTTTATTAAAATCATTTTCATACTTTTCTAAAGCTTTTTTACAATCCATAATTCCTGCACCTGTAGATTCTTTCAATTTTTGAATAAGTTTTTTATTAAGTTGCATTCTGAATTTCTCCTTTCTAGTTTACGTTGTTTCTTCTTCTGAATTTTTTTTCTCAGATTCAATCTCATCTTTTTCTTCTGGTTCCTTCACCGTTTCTTCAAAAGAAATTTCCTCCTTTTCTCTTAAATTTTTACCTTCAATAACTGCATTTGCAATTATATTAGTAATAAGTTTGACGGATCTAATTGCATCATCATTTCCAGGTATTATATAAGTGATTTTATCAGGGTCACAGTTGGAGTCAACAAGTCCTACAATTGGTATTCCTAATTTATACGCTTCATTTACAGCTGTTTCTTCAAATGAAGGGTCAATTAAATACACAGCTCCTGGTAGTTCATTCATATCTCTTATTCCTGATAGGGGTCTACTTAGTTTCTCTTTCTCTTTTATTAACTTAGTTTTCTCTTTTTTAGTTAAGGTGGTAGCATCTAAATCAGCAGTTATCTCCTCTAATTCTTTAAGTTTTTCTATACTTTTCTTTATTGTATCAAAATTGGTAAGTAAACCACCCCACCAACGAAGACTTATGTATGGCATATTGCATCGTTTAGCCTCTTCTTTTACAATTTCTTGTGCTTGTTTTTTCGTTCCTACAAAGAGAATATCTTTACCTTCTTTTACTGTGTCACGGACAAAATTATAAGCCTCTTTAATATTATTTACAGTCTTTTGTAAATCTAAAATATGGATATTATTTCTGGAACCAAAAATGTAAGGTGCCATTTTTGGATTCCACCTTTTAGTCTGGTGTCCAAAATGAACCCCCGCTTCTAATAATTGCCTCATCGTTACTATACTCATTTTACCTCCCCATTCTTTATAGTAATTTGAACTTAATACGGCCCAAATTTAAATAATAATATTATTATAATTATCCCAAGAGCTACTACCCCCAATATTATTAATTTTTTATTTAGGATAGGTTGTTCTTCAATATGAGACGGTTTTAATACCTTTACTTTAAGATTATTTGAAATCTTTGCCTTTCCAAGAACACCCGGACCAAATCTGGTTATGACTTCACAATATCCGTCTTTCTGGTCAATTTTTTCCACAGTAACTCTAATTGGGATGGATTTTTCTTTTTCCCATCCACCTAAAAGTTTAGAGAGATACTGTGCAATATCTCGCTTGTCAGTTATTCTAGAAAGAATAATATCATTCTTTTTTATTTTAGTAATAGGTATTACACCATTTCTGGTGTTTGTAATTATTTCTGTTTCTAAGATAATTGTATTTATACCTATATCATTTTGCTTTTTTTCAAGAAGTTCTCGCTCAGAATATATAGGAATAGTGTCACAACCCAATTTAAATTGTCTTAAATTTAACTCTTCAAATGATAAATCAATTTTACTGATTTTATTATTTAAAATTTGTTCATTGATAGTTTTTAAAATACTTTTAATTTCTTCTTTTTCATTATTGTTTAAAAATTTAAAGAATGTATCTCGATGATTAGTTCTGATTTCTAACCCAATTTGTTGACTTAACTTTTGAGTAATCTCTGGAAGAGCCCCTTCTTTAAGTCGCCATGTGTAGAGTTCTTTTTCAAACTTATCCCAACTTAAATCAAGACTTATCTCATAAATTTCAGGATTATAACTTACAATAGCAGCTTGCCTAATTATATCTTTCGAGGTTTTATGAAAGATAATAATAAAAAGACCATAAATATTGATTTCTTGTATTTTAATTTTTCCTTTCAGGATTATTATGTTTTTAACCAAATTATAAACTGATTTAAGAGCTTTTTCAAGGTCATTTCCAGCTGATTGTAAAGCCAATGTAGCCTGTAGCTCATCACAGCCTGTTTCTTCCATAATAATTTTTACATTATCTAATGACATAATCTATTTCTTTAATTTTTTGCTGTTTATGATCTTGGATGTAGTTTTTGATACACCTTTTTTAATTTATCAATTGTCAGATGAGTATATACCTGAGTGGTAGATAAACTTGAATGTCCAAGCATCTCCTGCACAGCTCTTAGTGAACAACCAGCATTTAATAAATGTGTGGCAAAGCTATGTCTAAAAGTATGTGGAGAAACCTTTTTTTGAATACACGCCAAATCTACATATTTTTTTACCATTCTCGCAATACTGCGAGTAGTAATTTTGCTGCCTCTTAAGTTAAGAAAAAGTGATTTTCTTTCTTTATAGTTTAATCTTTTAGGATGGTTAAGGTATGCTTCAATGCTCTCTAAGGCTTTTTCACCAATAGGTATAATTCTTTCTTTCTTCCTTTTTTTATTAACCTTTCGCCGTCCACCGAGAAAATCAATATCATCAACTGTTAAA
>CAYYAU010000088.1:0-5491 GCA_964469765.1 uncultured Clostridia bacterium
ACAAACTTTTAACCATAAAAGAGGTTGCCAAATATTTAAGAGTAAGCGAACGCTCCGTGCTTCGCTACATTGAAGCTGGACGCTTAAAAGCGATTAAGGTTGGCTATTGGCGAGTATCAGAAAAAGCGTTAGAGGATTTTATTAAGCGAAATTCTAATTATAAGAAAAAAACATGAGATATTACGGATGTAAAGATAAATTATTAAAGTTTATAGAAAAAGCTGTCCGAAAAACAGAACTGTACGATGGTGCTAAATTTGTTGATTTGTTTACGGGCACAACTTCAGTAGCAAGGCATTTTAAAAAACTTGGATATACAATTATTGCTAATGATAATTTAGAATTCTGTTATGCTTTGGCGAAGGCGTATATAGAGTTAAACGAGTTGCCTAAATTTAAGGGCTTGAATAAACTGATTAAGAAAACCACTGATGTTCAAAAACGGTTGGAACTTGATAAGCCCATTATGGGTGACTATCCACATGAAAGAGTTATTAGTTACCTGAACAATTTAAAACCAATTGAGGGCTTTATATATTCCAATTATTGTCCTACTAAAACTAAAGGTATCAGAACCTTTTTTACAGATGAAAATGGTGGCAAGATAGATGCGATAAGAACTAAAATTCAAGAATGGAAAGAGAACAATTTAATCAATGAATTAGAGTATTATTATTTAATTACCGCCTTGTTAGAGGCTGTAAATCTTGTTTCGAATGTTGCTGGAACTTATGCTGCTTGCCTTAAGAAATGGGATGGGCGGGCATTTAGAAAATTAACTTTGAACCCTCCAGAAATTATCCCAAGCAAAAGAAGAAATAAAGCTTTAAAACAAGATGCTAATGAACTTATTAAAGAAATTTCAGCTGATATTTTGTATCTCGACCCACCTTATAATAGCAGACAATATATCACTAATTACTTTTTGTTAGAGCTCATAGCAGAAGGTTGGTTTAATAGAGAAATTAAAGTGCGAGGCAAAACAGGGTTAGTGTTTGATGAAAGTAAAAAATCTTTGTATAGCCAGAAAAGCACTGCCTATAAGGTATTTAGCGATTTAATTAATAATACAAAGGCAAGATATATTCTTGTTAGCTATAATAACGAGGGAATTTTAACGGAGGAACAAATAAAACAAGAGTTAGTGAAAAAAGGAGAAGTAGTAATAAGTCAATACGTCCATAAACGATATAGAAGCATTAATCAAGGTGAAAACGATCCGACTTCAGTAAAAGAGCATCTTTTTCTTGTTAAGACCAAAGGCATGAAAGAAAGATTCAATAGACTTAACGGTGCTAAATGGTTACAGTATTCTTTTAGTATTTGGCACGACATCAAAAAAAATGAAGAGGAGTGGCGATTAAAGCATCCTGCCATGTTTCCAATTTCTTTAGTTGAGAGAATAATTGATATTTACACGAACAAGAAAGACCAAGTTATATTAGACCCATTTGTTGGTAGTGGTAGCACAGTTATTGGTGCTCTAAAAAAAGGAATGAGAGGGATTGGTATAGATTTAAACAAAGAGTATATAGATATGGCTGAAAAGAGAATCAAAAATGTCTACAAAGAATATGACAAGCCTAATAAATATTGGTTATTTGTTGACGACGCCATAAATTTAGATAAACGGGTAAAATCCAATTCCGTTGATTTATGTATTACCTCACCTCCTTATTGGAACATTCTTAATGAGCGGAGAACTGCTGACAACAAAGCTATTAGGAAATACAGCGACTCAATCGCTGACCTTGGCAACATAAAAAGCTACGAGCAGTTTTTAGAAACACTCAAAGGTGTTTTTGGTAAAGTATATAAAGTATTGAAAAGCGGTAGATTTCTCGTCGTAGTAGTGATGGATATAAGGAAGGGTTCTAAGTTTTATCCATTTCATTTAGATATCATCTCTAATTTACAAGATATTAATTTTCGTCTTAGAGATATTATTATATGGGACAGACAATCTGAATATAATAATCTTAGACCACTTGGCTATCCTTACAGTTTTATAGTAAACAAGGTTCACGAATACATTTTAATTTTTGAAAAACCTTAAGAAATATGGATAAAACAAACAAATTATCATCATTTTTAAACGAAGACATGGCTTATTTCTTGGGTCTTGTTGTAGGGAGAGGAATAATTGTGAAGGGGACAGAGACAAATAAGCTAATAATTGAATTTCCCTTCAAGAATTTAGAAGCTAAAGGTGTGACTAAAAAATACGATACTCAAATGCATTTATCTGATAGCTTGGATAAAATTGTTAATCGTTTACGAAAGTTAGGTCTTAACATTAGGAAAGAAAGTGACGCAGAAAACAAAAGTGCAAGTTTAGTTATTGAGTGGTATGGAGAAGATATTGCCTGGCAGTTATTGAGTTATTTATTGGATAAGGAACATAGCGACTATCATTCTTTTAGAATACCGAAAGCAATTTTCGAAGCTGATAAAGAAAAACAAAAGGAATTTTTAAGAGGTTATTTTGACGTCACGGGCTATATAAGGGCATCTAATGTTTATTTTCATAATCAACATAGAGTTTATTTAGAAGTTGACCATAGAAATTGGTTCTTGGTTTTAGATTTAAAGAGACTTTTGGATAGTGTGGGAGTGCCAATTCAAACAATAGATTTTGGTCACCCTAATTTTAGAGACCCAGAATTTAAGAAGGCAGCTGGCTTTTGGGCAAAAGAACATCAAATAAAAATTTTTGCTAATCGGTTTTTACCGATTGGCTCTTACCTGACTCATAAAGATGAGGTATTGAAGGAACTTGCGTCTTTGAATAAACCAGATTCGGGTAAGGGAGAGAAGGGAATAAGAATAAAAGAGAAGCCTCAAAATCCCGAGGAGTCATCAGAAAAATTGCCAGAGTTTTTAAGGGGCAAACATTTTAATCATTATACTGAACTTTTAGATTATTTAAGTTCAATAGACCAAAATGGATAATAAAATTTCCAAAAAAGAAAAATCATTATATAAACCAATTCTCAATTGGCTGGATGAGTATTTGAAGAATAAAAATCCTCGAGCAAAAGTTTCTGTTTATGATGTTCACTCAACAGACTTAAGCGATTTTCTACAGAGAACACCTTTCAAAAAATACTTCCCCGAATACTCAACTTATAAAATTAGGGTTGATTTAGTTGGTATGGTTGAACAAAAAGGCAAATGTTCTTTAACTTTTGTTGAAGTTAAATATGGGCAACTGAATTTAAGAGACGTTTCTCAATTGCTCGGTTATTCAAAAATAGTTAAACCAGAATTTGCCTTTTTAATATCCCCTAAAGGATTAAGCCGACCACTGAGTCAGTTGCTTAAATACTTTAACCGATTGGATATCTTAGAGTATAAACCGAATTATTATATCCGTATAGCGAGGTGGGATAGCTCAAGAAAGGCAATTCTAATGAATTCAGTTATTCCGCCATTTGGTAATTAAATATTTTCTACGATTTGTCTCCCAAAACGAATTCTTTTAGAGAGTTTGTGTTTGTGGTAAAATAAAATAATATAGGGCTTATTGTTTTTTCTATTTACTAGTTATCAAAATTTGTTATAATTTAAAGTAGATTAAATTATGACGATGACAAAACAACAATTCAAGCAATCACTTAAAAAACTCTCTCAATTAAGAAAAGCAGAGATAATAGTTTATATAACAGGTGATAAAAAACCAGAGCAACGATTTGGTACATTAATCGCTTTAGATGTATTACCTTTGTTTTATCAACATCTTTCAAAGATAGGTAAACAAAGAAAAATTTCTCTATTTTTATATAGCTGTGGTGGACATCTTAATGCCCCATGGCCTATTGTGAATTTAATTCGAGAATACTGCGAGGAATTTGAAGTCATTATTCCCTCTAAAGCTTTAAGCGCTGCGACTTTAGTTTCGGTGGGGGCAGATAAAATTTTAATGACACCTTTAAGTCAACTTAGTCCCGTAGATCCTATTGGAACTTTTCAAGTTACAGAAGGTAAACAAGAAAGTATTTCTATAGAAGATGTAACAGGATTCATAAATTTTGCTAAAGAGAAAATTGGTATCGCTGAGCAAGGTGCTTTAGCAGAAGTTTTAAAAAAATTAACAGATCAAATTAAACCTTCCATTTTGGGATCAATAAATAGAACCCATTCATTAATTAGGGAGCTCACAAAAAAACTTTTAAAATCACATAGGAACAAAATAGACGAAGAGCGGACAGAAAAAATAGTTGAGAAGTTAACAGAAAAATTATTTTCTCATCAGTATTTTATTAATCGGCGAGAAGCTAAAGAGACGGTTGGCTTTGGAGAGATAATTCAATATGCTTCCCTTGAGGAAGAAAAACTAATAAATGGAATATTAGAGTATTATCAAGATAAATTAGAAATAAATAAAGAATTTAACCCAATGGAGATATTGAAAGATAATGTGGAAAAAGAATACTCACTAATTAGAGCGGTTATTTATAGTTTAAAGCAAGAAAATAATTTTGTTTCTAAATATAAAATCGTAAAAATGCCTTCTCCAAAAGGTCAAATTTCTATTAATGTTATTCCTTTTTATAATAAATGGGAATAATAATTTAATAACTTATATTATTTTATTTATGGACACAGGAACCTTTATACAGCAAGAAAATCAATCTTATACTAGTGAAACAAAGCCTAGTATCCAGCAAAAGGGGTATAAATTTAGTAAGCCAGAAATTAAATTTACTGAAGAGAAACATTCTCTTAAAGAGATTGGAACAGAAGAAGCACCTGAGATGACAGAGGCTCAATGGAAAAAGTATTATAAAAAAATGGGACTAGAATAAAAATTCCGTAAGATTTTTTAATTCAGGTTTTTATGTATAGTGATCTTTCTTTAGAACAACCTTTTTATCAAGGGGATATCTTAACGGATTCCCCTTTCTTTATAATCCCAAAAGATTTTGGCAAAAAGAATAAAAATATTCATATTGAGGAATTTACAGTGATGATTTTAAGTCAGACATGTGACATTCAACATAGGGATTTCATAGTTATAGCTCCAGTTATCACTATCGAAAAACTTGAAAAAAGCAGAGTAGTTAATAGTGACCAAATTCGGTCGCTAAGGCAACAAAAAACTAAATATTGGTTTTATCTTCCAAACGACAATAATTTTCCAGAATCTTATGTAGAGTTTACTAAAATTGTTTCTATTCCCAAAAAGTTATTAGATAAAAAGAAAAGAATAAAATCACTTTCAGATTTGGGTAGACATTGGTTAGCATATAAAATTTCTGATTTCTTTGGAAGACCTATTGATAGACGAGCTGAGTAATCTCCAAATCTGAAGGGGGTTATTTATGACGAGCAAAAAATGTGTGTTTAACTTACGATGTTAAACGGTACTACTAAAAGCCCATCGCTGGGCATTTTTTATAGCCGAGGAAGCGGTTTTTTGGTAGAATAGGACATATGACCAGAAATAAAAAAATCATTATTGTCTTATTTGCTATTGTAATTTTATTAA
>CAYYAU010000089.1:0-5487 GCA_964469765.1 uncultured Clostridia bacterium
GATATTTTCCATATATTCTCTAAGTACTTTAACACTATATTCATAGTAGAGGTTTCCAACCATTATTTTTCGCGGAATAACCATAATAGGAGAACATTGAATATAGGTTTGGGCCCTTATATTATTTTGCACTATAATAACTATACTTAATATTATACAGTTTCTAATCACCAATTTTAATTTTTTTCTCATTTTTCTTACCCCCCCCTTTAAAATTTTTGTTGTTTGGCATCAAATCTATTCTGCCTGTGTTCATCTTGCATCTTTTAATCTGCGAGCATCTATGTTTTTCAGATAAATAAAGTACTCCTGGTTTCCTTTTGGCCCTTTTAAACAGCTTGGAGTTATTCCTTTCACCTTAAATCCTAAATCTTCAGAAAAGCTTTTAATCTCTTCAACCACTCTTTCTTGAATATTTTCGTCCTTTACGACTCCTTTCTTTATATGCTTCTTTTCTGCTTCAAACTGTGGCTTTATAAGAGCTAATACCTCTGAATGGTTCTGAATTAACTCTTTAATCTTTGGAAGCACCTTCTTTAATGAAATAAATGAGACATCAATAGTGACTAAATCAGGACCTCTTTTTTCATTTTTAGCTTTTATAATATTGTTAAAAATCTTTTTCTCTAAATACCTTATATTTGTTTTTTCAATATTTACAACCCGTTCATTTTGAGACAATTTAAAATCAAGCTGTTTGGTGCCTACATCAATGGCAAACACTCTTTTTGCTCCTTGTTTTAAAAGACAGTCTGTAAACCCTCCTTTTGAAGCACCTACATCAACGCAAATCTTATCCTTAACATTAATCTTAAAATCATTTAAGGCTCCCTTTAGCTTTATTCCTCCTCGGGAAACATAAGGATACCTTTCAGTAATCTCAATCTTTGAATCTACATCAACCATCATAGATGGTTTATATACTTTCTTTTTATCTGCCTTTACTTCACCAGATATAATAAGAGCCTGTGCCTTTTTTCTACTTGTGGTTATTCCTCTTTCCAATAGTAATTTATCTATTCTTTCTTTTTTCGTTTTAGTATAGATTTTCCTCTCCCTTAAACTACTCTTTTAAGAATCTTTTTATCTGTGTATATATACCTTTTTTGCCTAATCCGTATCTTTCAAGAAGAAAAGTAGCATCTCCTTGTTCAATAAATCTATTAGGTAAAGCAATATTAAGCACTTTCACCTGTGTATTTGCTAATAAACGGTTTATATGTTGACCAATACCACCTTCCATTACATTTTCTTCTATTGTAATAATTCTTTTTACTTTTGATGAGACTCTTTTTATCAAACTTTCATCAATTGGTTTTATAAACCTTAGATTAACAAGACCAATGCTAATATTCTCTTTCTTTATTTCTTCAATTGCCTCAAATGCATTCCATAAAACCCTTCCTAAACCGAAAATGTATGCATCCTTACCTGAAAGAATCTCCTCAGCCTTTCCTAAAGGGAGCAATTTTAATGTGTCGTTAAGAGAAACCCCTCTTCCTTCTCCACGGGGATACCTTATTGCCACAGGCTTTTCATATTCAAAAGCGCTTTTCAACATAGAACGAAGTTCATTCTCATCTTTTGGAGACATTATTATAAGGTTAGGAATAAAACTCAAATAACTCAAATCAAATATCCCTTGATGCGTTGGTCCATCTTCTCCTACAATGCCTGCTCTATCTATGGCAAAAACTACAGGTAAATCCTGTAAACATACATCATGGATAATTTGGTCTAATGCTCTCTGTAAGAATGTTGAATATATTGCACAACAGGGTTTCATTCCATACGATGCAAGACCAGCAGAAAATGTGACTGCATGGCTTTCTGCAATTCCTACATCAAAGAATCTATCAGGAAATCTCTCTCTAAAATTAACAAGCCCAGTGCCTTCTGTCATAGCAGCTGTTATAGCAACTACTCTATTATCCATTCTAGCAAGTTCAACTAAAGTCTTCCCAAACACCTCTGTATATGTTAAATTCTTCTTCTTTTTCTTCCTTTTTCCATTCAGTATATCAAATGCAGTTACACCATGATAGTCTGTCGGATTTTCTTCTGCTAATGGGTATCCTTTTCCTTTTTTGGTAATTGTATGGATAAAAACAGGCCCTTTTATATCTTTTATCTTTTCAAATATATCTATCAAGGTAAATATATCGTGTCCATCAATTGGTCCAAGATAACTAAATCCCATTTCTTCAAAAAGCATTCCCGGAAAAAGAAGAACCTTAAACCTTCTTGCAATCATAAGAAGTGTCCTTGCCCAAAAACTCTTCCTATCAAGAAACTTCTTTACTCTTTTCTCAAATTCCCTGAAAACATCTAATGTCATAACCTTTGCTAAATAAGAAGAAATTGCACCAACCCTTTTAGAGATAAACATAGCATTATCATTTAGTATTACTATTAAATCAGTGTTTATTTGACCAGTGTTATTAAGACCCTCAAAGGTAAGCCCACTACTTAAAGCACCATCTCCAATTACAGCAATAATCTTCTCTTTTGTTTTTTTAAAATCCCTTGCTATTGCCATTCCTAAAGCCACAGAAACGGCTGTGGAGCTATGTCCCACATTGAATGTATCATAAACACTCTCTTTTACAGAAGGAAAACCGCTTATTCCTCCATACTGCCTAAGGGTTGAAAATCTTTCTTTCCTACCAGTTAAAAGTTTATGGGTATATGTCTGATGACCTACATCCCAGATAATTCTATCTTCAGGCGTATTAAATACATAATGTAAAGCAATAATCAATTCAACCGCTCCTAAACTTGCACCTAAATGACCACCTGTTTTTGATACAGTATCAATTATTCTTTTCCTTATTTCATCTGCAAGTTTAGGTAAATCTTTCTTTTCTAATTTCTTTAAATCAGAAGGATAATTTATTGAATCTAACAGTGCCATTGTATTTACTTGTTATTGTGTTATTGTGTTAATTTAATGCCGTAATTTTGTAATTACGTTTTTTCTTTCTGTGCTGAATTAAGATTTATTCTGCATATTCTTTTTTTATTCTCTTTTCTCATTAAGGAAGAATAATTTTTTTAAAAAACATCTATGGATTTTAGAAGCCTAAAATAAATCTATACCTTTTGTTGTCCTTTTGCCTTTCCCTTTTCTGCTTTCTCCTTCTTTCTTTCTTATTTTTTTCTTTCTAACACATAATCAGCTAAAAAGTTTAGATATTTTCCTTTGTCTTTCAAAAAAGAAATTTTTTCTTTTGCTTCTCTAATAAGTCTTTCTGCTTTGAGTTTTGTTTTTCTTTCACCGAATACTTTAGGGTAGGTTAAAGCATCTTCTTCTTTCCAATCAAAAAGGTCATCAACAAGTTGAAATGTAAGGCCAATATTTCTACTGAAATGTCTTATTCTAGACAAAACTCTTACCGATGAATTTGTTAAAACTGCTCCAGCCTCTCCAATTGCCTCAAAAAAACAGGCTGTTTTATGATAATGGATATAGTTTATGTCTTTTTTCAGAATATCAGCAACCTGACCGCCAATTAACCCATCTATTCCTATAGCATTAAGAATTCTTTTCACAATGTTTAAATTATTTGATAGTGTAAGTGCTTTAATACCTAATGTTAGTAATGCATCTCCTGTAAGCACTGCTATCGCCTCACCAAACTGTCTGTGACAAGAAAGCTTACCTCTTCTATAATCATCATTATCCATAACAGGAAGGTCATCATGAACCAACGAGTAGTTATGAATTAATTCAATGCCTATTGCGGTGTAATAGATTT
Organism: uncultured Clostridia bacterium; assembly: GCA_964469765.1. Lineage (GTDB taxonomy): Bacteria > UBA6262 > WVXT01 > CAYYAU01 > CAYYAU01 > CAYYAU01. Next base: position 3,759 of record CAYYAU010000089.1, read on the forward strand.
CTTTTTTATTTATCCGTCTTTTACTTAAAGCATCAATAATAGTTAAAAGAAAAATAGGCCTAATCCTTTTTCCACCAGGAAAAAGCGAATAGTAAATTGCGTTATGAATTATCTGAGGAAATTTTAATCTAGAAGGAAGGAAAGAATTTAGAAATGAATCAATAGATTTTTTTTTATTTTTTAAATACTGCTCAAATTCCCTCTTCATTTTGTATCTCAAGCAAAAAAAGAACTCAGATGTTAAAAATCAGAAAAATCTGTCATCTATTCTTTATCATCTGGCTCTTCTATTTCAAATCTCTTGTTTGAAAAATTTCCATCTTCTGATTTAATTAAAATATCAACTCGTCTTTTTACTTCTTCTAATTTTGATACACAAAACCGAGAAAGATTTACACCCTCTTCAAAAAGCGATAGGGATTTTTCTAAAGGTAAATCGCCCTTTTCTAATTTTACTACAATCTCTTCAAGTCTTTTCAAAGCCTCTTCAAATTTTATATCGGATTTACTCATAAACTCCTTATGCTGAGCAATTTGAGATATGTTTTTTCATAAAAGTAAGGACAAATGGAAATAATGAGTAAAACATTGTTGCTTTTATAACTTCATTCTTACTGATTCTCTCATTTGGTTTATGTGCAAACATCGGATTACCAGGACCAAATCCTATAGTTGGGATTCTTTTCTTTCCACAAGTAATAGAGCCGTTTGAACAAAATGACCACACATCAATCTTGGGAAATCTGTTAAACATCATCTTATATGTAGTAATAGCCGACTTAATTAAAATATGGTCATTTGAAATTGTCCAAGCAGGCATAAAACTCTGTGTAACTGTAATTTTTACTTTTTCTTTAATACAATCTTTTAATTCTTTAATAACTGTTTGTTTGTTTTCTTTTTCTGTTGTCCTTCTATCAATAAAAATACTACATTCAGAAGGGGTAGTATTCAGCGAAGGAGATTTGCTTTTTATTTCTGTTACAGTTATGCTTGGTTTACCAAGATAAGTGTTTTCTCTATAAGAACTGTTGAGGCTTTCTATCCTTTTTACTATCGAACACATAGTAAATATTGGATTTTTTGATTTAGCAGGAGTACTGGCATGGAGAGATTTTCCTTTTATATTAATTTTCACTCCAACTCTTCCTTTGTGACCTTTTATAATCTTAAGATTAGAGGGCTCTCCTATCATTACATAGTCTGGACTGACCTGCCCCTCTTTAAATATAAAATCCATTCCGGAAGCCTCTCCTGTTTCTTCCTTTACAGTTGCAGAAAAATATAGCTGAAAGTCGGTATCTAAATTTAAGGACTTTAAGACTTTCATTGAATAAAGCATTGCTGCAATACTTCCTTTATCATCACAAGCACCTCTTCCAAATATTTGGTTCTTTATTGTTTTTGCATCATACGGATAAAAAAACCAATTCTTAATCTCACCCGGAGAAATTGTATCCATATGAGCATCGTAAAGAATTCTGGGTCTTTTCTTTCCTATTCTACAAATCAGATTTCCAAAAGAATCAATCTTTATTTTATTAATACCAGAAAGTAGAAGCTCCTTCTTTATCCTTAATGAAAGTTGTTTTTCTTCTCCAGAAAGACTGGGAATCTGAATTAGTTCTTTAAGAAAAGATATAATTCTTATCTTATTTTTTTCTATCTCGTTTTTAATTTTATAAGTGATAACTTGTAGCTCTTTTAAAGTCATAGAAATATTATATCT
>CAYYAU010000090.1:0-5438 GCA_964469765.1 uncultured Clostridia bacterium
TAAATCATCAATATTTACTTGTTTATAAGGTGGTAAAATGAGGAAATTATCCAAACTATTAAAGGTAATTTATTATTATTTGAAGGCATCCTATAAAATTTGGTGTGTTAGACATCGTCAAGAAGATGACCTTGTTTACACAACCAAGGCAGATGTTCGTTTTGAAGTCTATGTTGGTAGCAAAAAGCAATCTCCTTATGATTTTATTGTAAAGTTTAGAGAGCCAAATAAGAGGGAAAGAACGCCCGCCCATGTTCACTTGATTGTAGAGATGTATGTAAAGCATGCTTATAATCCTTCATTAACATTAAAGTTACGAGACCATATCTTGACAATGTTAGGCCAGATTAAACCTGTGAATTCATTCCCACCCACTCTCCAGTTTTTTAAGCCTGAACATATTGAACCCTTCAAGGAATTAGATAAAGTTGGAGAGTTTACAGTTGAATTTTTGCTTGTTGCAATAGAACTTGTAGCAATACAGGAGAAAACTAATTACCCGACAGGAACTTTAACTGAAAATTTGTATAAGGATTTTGGGGTTAAAGACCGATTTTCAGTAATCCAAAGAGCAGTATGGAGAGGTTGAACTCACATTAAAAAGAAGTGTCGCTCCTAATTAAGAAAAATCTCCCATTTTTGAGAGTGAAGTCCAGCAAACATCACTAATTAACTCGTTATGGATAAGCATAAGAAAATAAAGGGGCTCGGCCTTTCAAAATAAAGTTCGAGCCAAGAATTTTTAAAAAATCTCTTTTGGCGCTGGAGTTTGATTGCCAAGCGACAGACCCCGCCTGGTGACATATAGTTAGAAAGTTTTTGGAGGGTTCGCCTTTATAGACCATCACGCCATAATAAAAAGGATTCCTTAACATCTTTATCTACGAAATAGATAATCTTTCCGCCATCCATGCTATTACGGGCAAGCCTATCCTGATGCCATGCCAAAATTCCATCTTATTAACAAATTTCATATGAGATAAAGAATGAATACGAATATTTAATTCTTGATTTTTTTCATATAAGAAGTTAAAATTAACAGATAAACAGAAAAAACAGATACGAAAGATTTACAAAGAAACCAGGTGATAAAATGAAGAGGTATAGAGTTATTTTTTTATTTTTTCTGCTTGTTTTATTTTTGGGGACGGGATTTGGTTTGTCAGAAGAAGTTTTTACATGGGAGGAGTGTGTATCTGAAGCAAAAAAGAATCATCCTGAACTAATTCTGGCAAGAGAAAAGTTAAAACAGGCTAAGTATGAAAATATAATCTCTAAAAGTAGTCTTTTACCCAGTGTAAATGGTAGTTTAAATACAAATGCTTCAGGAGGAGAAAGGACAGATAGTTCTAAGAGTTATTCATATGGTGTATCTGCAAGCCAGTTATTGTTTGATGGATTCAAAACTCATTATGAGGTTAAGTCTTCTAAAGAGAACCTAAAATTAGCAGAATACGAATACGAAGTAACATCGTCTAATGTGAGACTGCAATTAAGAAAAGCTTTTATTGAACTTTTAAAATATCAGGAGTTATTGAAAATCACAGAAGAAATCGCTCACCGTAGAAGACAAAATGCAGAAATTGTAAAGCTGGGATATAAGTCAGGAAGGGAACATAAGGGTTCTCTTTTGACTGCACAGGCAAATGTTGCACAGGCTGAGTTTGAGGTTATTCAGGCAAAACAGAATATAGAGTTAGCTCAGAAGCGATTAATTAAGGAGCTGGGAAGGACAAAATTTTCTTCCTTAATAGTAAAGGAAGATATTAATATCTCACTGCAACTTGATGAAAAACCGAATTTTGAGAAACTTGCGGATGAGAATCCTGTGATAAAAGAATTAGTTTCAAAAGAGAAAATTGCAAAACTTGACTTGAAATCAGATAAGGCAAATTTTTATCCCGAGGTAAATGCAAATATAAGTGCACAGAGGAGTTCTTCGTCCTGGCCCCCTGATAATGGTAGTTGGTCTGCTAGGGTAAGTCTTTCACTTCCTTTATATCATGGGGGAAGTTATGTTGCCAGAGTTTTAAAGAGTAAGTCTGCGCTTTTACAGGCAGATATAAATAAGAAAGCAGGAAGAGACAATATTATTGTTACTTTAGAAGAATCATGGATAAATTTGAAGAACACAATTAAAGAGGCAATGATAAGAAAAAAGTTTTTGGAAGCAGATATATCACGTTCAGAAATAGCCAAAGCTCAATATTTGTCAGGTCTTATTTCCTTTGATAACTGGATAATTATTGAAGATAATTTGGTAAAAACTAAAAAATCTTTTCTTGATGCTCAGATTAACGTATTGATTGCTGAGGCTAATTGGATTCATGCTAAGGGAGGGACACTTGATTATGAAGAATAAAAGATGGATAATTTTTATTATTCTGTTAGTTGTTGTAGTTACTTCAATAGTAATAATAAGAAAAGCAAAACACAACGAACCTGATGAGGTGGTAACTATAATAAATCCTTCGCGCGGAGATATAAAAACTTTTATATCAACAACAGGTATAGTAAAACCTCAAAATCGTCTTGAGATAAAACCCCCCATTAATGGGAGAATTGAGAAACTTTTAGTTGATGAAGGAGATAAAGTAAAAAAAGGAGACATACTCGCCTGGATGAGTTCAATAGAAAGAGCTGCGCTTCTTGATTCTGCAAGGTCAGGAGATAAAGAAAAACTCCACTACTGGGAAGAGGTATATAAACCAATTCCTCTGATAGCTCCTATAGACGGTGAGGTGATTGTTAGGGCGGTTGAACCTGGACAGACAATCAATACTTCAAATCCTGTCCTTGTATTATCAGATAGGCTAATAGTAAAAGCACAGGTAGATGAAACTGATATAGGTAGGGTGAAAATTGGGCAACCTGCAATAATCAGTCTTGATGCTTATCCTGAGCAGCAGGTGAAGGCAAAGGTTGACCATATAGCGTATGAGTCGAAGACTGTAAATAACGTTACCATATATGAAGTGGACATTCTACCTGTAAGAGTGCCTGAAGTGTTTCGTTCAGGTATGAGTGCTAATGTAAATATAGTAGAAATGAGTAAAGAAGATGTTTTATTATTACCTGTTAATGCGGTTAAGGAAGATAAAAAGGGAAGCTATGTCTTATTAAGCAAAGGAGCGGATAGTAAACCTTTAAAGTGCAGAATAATAACAGGTATTTCAGATGATGAGAAAATAGAGGTTGTCTCAGGACTGGAAGAAAAAGATAAAATTTTAGTAAAAACGAAAAAATATACACTAACAAACACAAAAAGGACAAACAATAGCCCCTTCATTCCTTTTGGAAGAAAGAAGGCACCTAAGAAATAAAATGATAGAACTAAAAAAAGTAAATAAGATATATAAAATGGGCAAGATAGATGTTCATGCTCTTAAAAATGTATCTTTAAAAATTGAGGCAGGAGAGTTTGTTGCTATTATTGGGCCTTCAGGTTCAGGCAAGTCCACACTCCTGCATATTTTGGGATTCCTTGATAAACCCACTACAGGTTCTTATATACTTTTTGACAGAGAGATAACGGATTTAAAAGATGACCAACTGGCTTTGCTGAGAAATAATCTGGCAGGCTTTATCTTTCAGCAATTTCATCTGCTTCCTAGAATAACTGCTCTGCAGAATGTAGAACTTCCACTGATATATGCCGGCAAGCGTCATTTAAAGGACAGAGCTAGTAAAAAACTGGCAGAGGTCAAGCTTTCTCACCGACAGGCTCACAGGTCAAATGAACTCTCAGGAGGAGAACAACAACGTGTTGCTATTGCTAGGGCTTTAGTTAATGAGCCATTGGTTATTATTGCGGACGAGCCAACAGGAAATCTTGATTCAAAAAGTGAAGAAGAGGTAATCTCAATTCTTAAGGAATTAAATAGAAAAGGTAAGACAATCATTATGGTAACTCATGAAAGAGAAATTGCTAAATATGCAAGTAGAGTAATTACTATGCGTGATGGTGAGATTATCTCTGATGAAAAAAAAGAGTCTGAAGTCAAAAATTGCCTTTCAGAGTCCACCTCAGTTTCTATAGATAAGATTTTATCAGGTTCACATACAGGTATTGGAAGAGCTGAATTTTTGGACCATCTCAGACAGGCTGTGAATACAATATTAGTTCATAAGTTACGCTCGTTTCTTTCTATTCTTGGCATTTTGATTGGGGTTTCAGCAGTAATATCTATGCTTGCATTGGGCGAAGGTGCAAAAGCATCCATTTCCCAAAGACTTGCTTCTCTTGGCTCAAATAGATTGAGTATAAGACCTGGGGCACGTAGAAAAGGTGGAGTATTTTTAGAAGCAGGAGCTATTACGCGTCTAACCTTGCAGGATGCAGAAGCTATTTCTAAACTGACAAATATAATAAAAAGAACCTCTGCTGTTGTGTATGGAAGTGCGCAGATTGTTTACAGAAATAGGAATTGGCGTACTAGTCTTGAGGGAACCCAGGAGGAATATGCTGAAATGCGTGCAGCTGTGCCTACTATAGGTAGATTTTTTACAGAAGAAGAAATAAGAGTAAGAAAAAAGGTGGCTGTAATCGGCCTTACGGTAGCAAAGGAACTCTTTGGGGAAACAAATCCTGTAGGAAAAGTGATTAAGATAAATCGCATAAATTTCAGAATAATAGGAGTACTGCCAGAAAAAGGTGCCAGTGGCTGGAGAGATAGAGATGATTGTGTAGTAATTCCAATTACAACTGCTATGTATAGAGTTCTTGGAAAAGAGTTTGTTAATGCTATTGATGTGGAAGTAAAAGAAATGAGTTTGATGAAAGAGGCAGAACAGACAATACGTAAGTTAATTATGAAAAGACACCATATCGGAGATGATAAAAGTAACTCATTTACGATACACAATATGGCAGAGATTCAGGAAACTGTTAAAAGCACAATAAAAACAATAACTTTATTGCTGGGCTCAATTGCAGCAATCTCTCTTATTGTAGGTGGAATAGGTATTATGAATATTATGCTTGTCTCTGTTACAGAACGAACAAAAGAGATAGGGTTAAGGAAATCCATAGGAGCTCAGTCAAAAGATATAATGATGCAATTTCTTATTGAATCCATAGCTATGACTTTTAGTGGTGGGTTGTTAGGTATTTTATTTGGCTGTGGAACAGCAATATTTCTAACTACATTTGCTGGGTGGACAACCAAAATATCTATTTTTTCAATCTTGCTTGCCACCTGTTTTTCTATTGTTGTTGGTATGATTTTTGGATTACTGCCAGCACGGCAGGCTTCAAAACTTAATCCAATAGAAGCTCTTCGTTATGAATACGAGTAGTTTATCTTTTTGATATTAAGGAACCATTAAAAGATTACTTAGAGAAAACAGAACAGATTGATAGTGAATTTGAAGAAAGAGGCTTTTATAAGCTGATAAGACAATTGAGGAGATAAGAACTCTAAAATTTAATAGTTGTG
>CAYYAU010000091.1:0-5409 GCA_964469765.1 uncultured Clostridia bacterium
CTACTTATAATGCATTCTATTACTTTTTTCTCTTTTATTAGTTTTTTAAATTCACTATAGCTAATAGAGACTTTTTCTTGTCCTAACTTTAGTAGGCTTGAAAAAAACAAAATTCCTAATATAACAACAAACCATAAGGAAAGACCCCTTAAAAACTTATTCATATATCATCTCCTACATTTCAATATTCAACACATCCTTCATATTATAAAGACCCGGTTTTTTACCCACTACCCATTTGGTGGCTAATATTGCTCCTATTGCAAAAACATTTCTATTTTCTGCTATATGGGTTATTTCTATCCGTTCTGCAGGAAGACCAAACAGGACCCTATGTTCACCAACAATAGTTCCTGCTCGCACTGCATGAATACCTATTTCCTGTTTTTTTCTTGGTCCTATTTTCCCTTTTCTTCCATAAATAGCCTCTTTATTTAAGTCTCTCTTTAATGCTTCAGCTATAATTTCAGCTATCCTTAATGCAGTCCCCGAAGGAGCATCCTTCTTTTTATTATGATGTGCCTCAACTATCTCTATATCTGAGTCAGGAATAAGTCTGGATAAGTATTGTACTAAACTAAATAGAACATTTACTCCAACACTCATATTCGGAGATAAAACACAAGCAATCTCCTCTGAGCACTCTTTAATTACCCTCTTTTCTGAAGATGATAAACCAGTGGTTCCAATCACTATAGATTTTCTATATTCTTTTGCTACTTTGATATGGTTAACTGAAGATGTTGGTTCTGTAAAATCAACTATTACATCTGTTAAGGAAATAACCTTTTTTAAATCATCTTGGATAGTCAATCCACCCATTGTCCTTCCAATACTACTATGTCCTTTCTTCTCAATTAATCCAATAAGTTCTATTCCAGGGTCCTCCATAGCTAAAGACGCTATTGCAGACCCCATTTTTCCTTTAGCACCACATACAATTAGCTTAACCACAGTCCCCCCCTATAAACTCGGAAATCAGAAGTCAGAAAACATAGTTTGTAGTTCATAATTTGTAAGCCAGTAACTCCTATAAGATAATGACTCAATGCCATGGAGATATTATTGTAACAAGCCATACTCTTTCATTACCTTTTTTAGTTTTTCTTTATTCTCTTCCTTCATACTACACAGAGGTAATCTTAATTCATTTTTAATCTTTCCCATTATACCCATTGCTGTTTTAATAGGGATTGGGTTTGTTTCAATAAACATAGCCTTCATAAGAGGATACATCTTCAAATGAAGAGCACAAGCCTTTTTAACCTCACCTTTATTATACAACTCTATCATCCTTGCTATGTCTTGGGGAATAATATTTGCAACCACAGAAATAACCCCTTTACCTCCAATTGCTAAAAAAGGATAAGTCAATGCGTCATCTCCAGAAAGAAAATCAAAATCGCTTCCACATAACCTAATAATTTGGGTAGCCTGGTCCATACTACCACTTGCCTCTTTTACACCCACGATATTTTTAATTTTAGAAAGTTTTATCACTGTTTCTGGAAGCATATTTACCCCTGTTCTTCCAGGTACATTGTAAAGGATAATAGGAATATCTGTATTCTCAGCAATCTTCTTAAAATGGAGATATAACCCGTGCTGAGTAGGTTTGTTATAATAGGGCGTAATCACCAAAGCTCCATCCGCTCCAACCTTTTGGGCATACTGTGTAAGTTCTATCGCTTCTTTTGTATTATTAGAACCTGTACCAGCAATTACCTTCACTCTTTTATTTACTTTGCTGACTGTAACCTCAATTACTCTTTTATGTTCCTCATGAGAAAGTGTTGCAGACTCACCAGTTGTACCACAAGGAACAATCCCTGAAGTGCTATTCTCAATATGCCAATCTATAAGTTCTTCTAACTTTTTTTCATCTATCTGGCCATTTTTGAAAGGAGTCACAATTGCTACATTTGATCCAGAAAACATCTCAACCTCCTTTTTAGATTACGCTCTTTCTTTAATATTCTTGCATAACTCCGTAGGTATTCATTCTCAATCATTTTCTTATCGATATTATAACACATTAAAAATCAAAAGTCAAAATGTTCCCATTTTTCACTGCACCATCTTTTCCAAAAGTAAAGTTGCCTTATAATGTCTTGGGTCAAGCTCCAAAACCTTCTTAAACTCCTTACTTGCCTGTTTCAACCTTCCTTCTGTATAATAAAGATATCCTAAATTAAAATGAGCATCAATATGCTTTGGGTCTATTTCAATAGCTTTTTTATAATGAAGGATTGCTTTTTCTTTTTTGTTCAAAAGAAAGTAGATATTTCCCAAGTTATTATGAATACCTGCTTGGTCGGGTTTTAATTCTAAAGCCTTATTAAAATTCTCAATTGCCTTTGTAAAATTCTTTTCCTTTGCATATACCCAACCAAGCTTATAAAAAATTATATAGTTATCTGGATACTCCTTTGCGGTATTCTCTAAATCTATGATTGTCTTCTTAGGATTAACAATCCTCTTCTGGAAAAAGCCAATATCTTCCTTTAACAACCTTTGGGCTCTAAGAGGTGAAAGTATACTTTTTATTCCCACTATAGATAGAATAATAACTCCCATAGAAAAGATTAGCTTTATTATATAAGGTAACTTTAATGGATAAACGAAAGCCTTCGTTTCGTGTGAACTAAATAACCCTAAAATAAAATAAAAATAAATAGCAGAAACTGTAAAACGCATATTTACTGAAAAAAAACTCTGAAGTAAAATACCACCTGCAGAGGCTAAAAGACCTGTTGTAATAAAATCTTTATTACTCTTTATCTTTTCTATCCCTTCTTTAAAGAATACCCAAATAATACTTAAAAATATAATTAATCCAATAATACCTGTCTCAGCAAACACCTCCAAAAACTCGTTATGGGCATAATTTACAATAAACTTAGTAGGAGGAAGCTTTTCTAACAACTCATTAGAGGCATATTGTGGAAATGAAGTATGAAAAGCACCTAACCCAACTCCTAATGGATTTTTCAAAGCCATAACTAAAGTGTCTTTCCATATTAAAAGCCTTTCTGTTTTTTTTACCCATATGTTTCTTGTAAAATAAATAAAAATTAAAAATACTAATACTACTAAAATTATAAATCTTTTTTCTTTTAATATTTTAATCCTTTCTTTTTGAAAGATTAAAAATAAAATTATTGAAAAAAGAAAACCAAGTATTCCTCCTCTACTATATGTAAACATAAGCGCTGCTATTGAAAGTAATGAATAGATCAAAAGAGTATTTTTCCTTTTTTCTTGAAGAAAAAATCCTAAAAATACAGGAAAACTTACAACCAAATAAGAGGAAAAGAAATTAGGATTGCCAAATGTAGAAAAGATAGGTCTTTGTTTTGGAATATAGAAATCCCCAATAGCTAAACCAAAATACTGAATTAACCCATATATAATAACCAGAAACGAACTTGCAAACCAAATGTATAACAAACCCTTCAGATTTCTTTCATTTATAATGTTTACTGCAACAATAAAAATACCCAACGAAAAAAGTGCCCTTTGCCATTGAGGAAAAGCTACAAACCTATTTCCTGAAATGAGATAATAAAATCCAGTCAAAATAAAATATAAAATAATTGGAAGATACAATCTGCATTTTTTTATTTTGATACTTTCACTAAATAAAAAAGAAAGTAAAAATGTAACCACCATCAGCAAAATGGTTATCTCCATACAGAAAAGCTTTAATCTCATAATCTTAACATCTATAAGAACTGGAGATAAAAAAAGAAATATAGATAAAAATACATAGTTAAGTTTAGTTAACATAGTTTATGTCCTTATTGAATTTTTTTGTTTTACACAATGATATTATCAATAAGTCTTGTTTTTCCAATATAAACGGCTAAAAGTATGGCTACTTTATTTTCAATTTGCCGGACTTCTTCTAATGTTGTTGGCTTAACAATCTTAATGTAATCAATCCTCGTTTCTGGTTCAGATAAAATAACCCTTTTCATATATGAAGTTATCCTTTTAGAAGACCTCTCTCCTTGAAGAATAAGCTGTTTAGCCTCTTTAAGTGCTCTAAATAATGATAAAGCCTGTTTTCTTTGCTTTAAAGAGAGATATCTATTTCTTGAACTTAATGCTAAACCACTTTTTTCTCTTACTATAGGACACATCTTAAGTCTAATATCTAAATTTAAATCCTTTGTCATCTTCTCAATAATTTTAAACTGCTGGAAATCCTTCTGCCCAAAGTATGCCACATCTGGCTTAACAATGTTAAAAAGCTTTAATACAACTGTTGTAACTCCTCTAAAATGAGTTGGCCTTGTAACACCGCATAATAGTTTAGAAAGTTTTTCTACATTAACATAGGTCAAATAGCCTTCTGGATACATCTCATTAGGAGACGGATAAAATATGATATCAACATTTTCTCTGTTAGATATTTTAATATCTTTCTTAAAGGGCCTTGGATATCTTTTATAATCCTCATTTGGTCCAAACTGTGTAGGGTTTACAAAAATACTTATAATTACTACGTCATTTTCTTTTCTTGCTTTCCTAATTAAGGAAATATGTCCATTATGCAAAGCACCCATTGTTGGAACAAACCCTATAGTCTTTCTATCTTTTTTAATCTCAACGATTTCCTTTTTGATTTTGTTAATTGAACGAATGATTCTCATTGTCGTATGATTATCTTAATGACTATAATTTATTTTATCCTTTAAAAACACCCTTTGATGGGAAGTCTTGATGCCTTTTAAAATATCCTTAAGTTTTTTATTTAATACCGGGTGAGTAAGATTCGGATTTATCTCTAATAAAGGAATAAGCACAAACCTTCTTTTATGCAACTCAGCATGAGGAACTATGAGGTTATCTTTCAAAATCCTTTTATTTGAATATAATAAAAGGTCAACATCTATTGTTCTCTGAGAACATCCTTTTTTTCTTACCCTTCCTAAGGCTCTTTCAATTTTCTGAAAAAAATTAATTAATCTTAAAGGACTAATATATGTTTTTCCTTCCACTACACAGTTAAGAAACCAATGCCGGTCCTTCACTCCAACAGGTTCTGTCTTGTATAAAGAGGATATTTTTTTTATAACAACATACTTCTTTAATAATACAAGAGCCTTTTTTATATTCTCTTTTTTTTTCCCTTGATTAGAACCTAATCCAATGTAGACTGTATTATATTTTGAATCTTTTGATTCTTTCAATTCCTTCTCTTAAATGTTTCTCATCTATTGTCAATGAAAATCTAATAAACCCCTCTCCATCTGGACCAAACCCAATACCCGGTGTCACAACAACATTTACCTTTTCTAAAATTAAACTTACAAACTTAGTAGACGAAATCTCTTTCGGAATCTTAACCCATAGATAAAAGATGGCATCTATCCTTTTAACATCATAACATAAATCAACAAG
>CAYYAU010000092.1:0-5402 GCA_964469765.1 uncultured Clostridia bacterium
AGTGTCTCTTTAGCTCAACCTGCTTTATCATTTCTTGAAGATGAATTTAATATTACTAAAAGGAAAGCCTCATTTATTTTTGGGATAGTAACCTTTATTTTATGTCAACCTCCGATATTTCTTTTAGGGAAGGGTGTTGTGGATGAACTAGATTTCTGGGGAGGCACGTTTTCATTAGTATTGTTTGCTACCATTGAGACAATAGTTTTTTCTTGGATTTTTGGCATAGATAAAGCGTGGAAAGAGATTCATATCGGTGCACATATCACAATACCAAGGTTTTATAGGTTTATTATTAAATACATTACCCCCTTGTTTCTTATTTTTATTTTAGGCTTCTGGTTTTTCCAACAGGGTCTTCCTGTAATACTGATGAAGAATGTGCCAAAAGAAAACTATGTTTTTATTCTATCTACCCGTTTAGTTTTACTTATGATGTTTATAATGCTAGTATTTTTAGTAAGACATGCCTGGGCTAAACGCCCTAAAAGAGAAGAATAGGATTACTTTTACATTATTTTAGTTTATTGACAGGTGTTCTTGAAATATAGATACTGGGGTAATAAATGACAACATTAGGTTGGATTTTTTTAATTGTTTCTTGGGTATTTATCTTAGTATTCTTATCTATTTGTCTTTATAAAACCTTAAGAAAGAACAAAAGGTCATCTTGAAAAGAGATTATCTAATGCCAAGGGTTTGGTTTAAAAGAGTGTTTAATATCCTAAGATTTTTTTTCTGGTTTCTATAAAGTTTGGGTTGAGTTGATAGGATTTTTTGAAATATTTTTTAGCTTTTTTTGTTTTATTTATTTGTTCATAAGTAAGTCCTAAGTTGTAGTAAGTAAGATAATGGGGCATAATTTTAATTGATTTTTTGAATTGTTTAATTGCCTTTTTTATGTTTCCTTCATTCCGATAGATGTTGCCAAGATTGACCCTTGCTTGAAAATTTTCAGGTTCCAAACGAATAACTTTTAAATAACATTGTTTTGCATTATTGATATCATTTTCTTGTGTATACACCAAAGCTAAATTATAGTATGGTTTTGGGTAAAAAGGGCCCATCTTTATTGCAGATAAAAACATCTCTTTTGCTAAGTTGAGTTTCTTCTCTTTCAAATAGATAATCCCGAGAGTGTTATAAGCTTCAATATTAGGCTGAATCTGAATAATTTTCTTATATTGTTGTTTTGCTTCTTCAAAACGTTTGTTCTCAAAACAAAACGTTGCAAGAGCAAAGCGAGCTTTTATATTTTTTGGGTTTATCTCAATAGATTCTTTCAAATTTTTCTCGAAGCTTTGTAAATCCCCTTTTTTCTGAGCAGCTCTTGCCTGGAGAAATTTGTTATCACTTAAAAACTCTATAATAAATGGATGGTAAGGATCATACTTTATGGCGAGTTTTAAGGTAAATAGAGCCTCTTTTTTCTTGCCTTTATCAAGAGCAATAGATGCAGAAATAATATATTTTTCTGCTTTCTCAATATCCTTAATAATTTCTTTTTCTTCCTTAGATAGATTTATAACATATGGAATTACTGATTCCTTATAATTTAAGAAAAACTCTTCCAGTAAAGGCATATCGGAAACATATAGATATTTAGGAGCAGAATACTCTACAGAAAGTTTATCATCCGTAAGAAAAGGAAAGTTTGAAGCAACTTTTTCTATTTTATTTTTATTGAAAATAAAATGAGAAACAAAATGATAAGGGTCTTTTATTTTAATACTCTCTAAGTCAGTTCTAATTTTTTCATTGATGAAAAGGTTGAAAATATTAGAGAAATCAATACGTAAAGGTTGATTGCTACCAATAAGGAGATAATTACTCTGTTTCATACTCCACACTGAGACATATGGAAATTCTGAAGAGAATGTATGAAGAATAATCTTAACATCCTTTGGTGAGATAGAATAAACGGGAAGCCATTGAGCAAATATCCCTTTTTCTTTTAACCTTTTCTTAATAATAATAAGAAATTCTTTTGTATAGAGACTTGATATGCCATCAATCCAAGGGTTAGAAGGTTCAGAGACAATCATATCATACTTCTTTTGTGTGAAAGTAAGATAACTTCTGGCATCATCTATAATTAGATTAAATTTTGGATTTTTAAATATATATTGATTGTAAGTATCAAAATATCTTGCTGCTTCAGTTACTTCTTTTGATATTTCAACACATTCAATCTTTTTAACAGGAAAATTGCTTATTGCTCCACAGGTAATGCCACTACCGAGTCCAATAACCAGTATCTCTTTTGTATTTGGTTTATAGATAAAAGGAATATAACCCGTGAGAAATTGTGTGGTTAAATCTATGTCGGTTCCGGCATCAACTTTTCCATTGATACGCAAACTAATTTTTCCTGAAAAAGGAGATTTATGAACACTAACAACCCCTTCTGCTCCTTCTTTGTAATAAAGAAGAACATCTTGTTCAATATTTCTTTTGATTGAAATATTTTTCTCAAGAGCTATTTTTTTATAATTAAGTCCATACCTAAATGGTCCACTGGAGAGAATTTTTCTATTCCACTGAGGAAGAGAAATCGCTAGCATAAATTCAAACAAAATAAAAGAAAAACCATAAACTTTTTTCCACCTTTTGAGTGAAGACATTATAATAAAAACGATTCCTAAAGAAAGATTTATAGCTATAGCTAAAACAATACTTTTTTGGAGACCAAAAAATGGAACAAAAATAAAACCAGCTCCTAATGAACCAACAATATTTCCCATAGTGTTTGATGCATATACATTTCCAATGGATTTACCTACGAACTTGATATTTTTTGTATAGAGTTTGCTTATAAGAGAAATCATCCCTCCAAATAAAAACGTGGGAGGGAAAATAAAAAGAAGTATAAGTAGAAACTCAACAGCAATGAGTAATATAAAAGAGGAATAAAATCTATTCACAATAGAAATGATATAAAAAGGCAAATGAGTAAAAAATATGGAAATTATTATAGAAGCGACTCCAATTCCTATCTGTATAATAGATAATATAAAGAATAGGTCAATTTTCTTTTCAGAAATTTTTGAAAAAAAGATACTACCCGAAGCTATTCCAAAAATGAATGCTATAAGCACAATACCAAATGCATAGGTAGAAGAACCAATGGAAAGTATTATTACCTTTGTCCAGACAATCTCATAGAGCATTGCTGTTATGCCGGAAAGAAAGATTATAAAAAGAAGTAATCCTTGTTGATTTTTCTTTAAGGGTATAACTTGCTCTTCAAACTTTGCCACTGGACTTTTCCAGAATGTTTTAAATACTAAAAGTAGAATAAACAAGTTTAGAAAAAAACCTGAAAGGATTGTTCTCCATATCCCTAGTAAAGGCAATAGAAGAAATGTGCTTACAGCTACACCTAACACAGCTCCAAATGTATTTATGCCATATAGAGTACCAACTCTTTTTCCAATCTCGGCATTGTTCCTTATACAGTATTTACTTAAAAGAGGTAAACTCATTCCCATAAATGTTGTAGGAAGAAGTAAAAAGATAAAACAAACAAAGAATCTGATTAAATTAAACAAATAGAAGGAATGGAAACTTACAGGATAGATTACTCTATAAATAAAAAAGGTGGGTGTTAGAAACAAAGGGGAAAAGAGGGCATAAACCCCTATGGTTCCTTCCAGAATACCGTAGAGTCTAAGAGGATATTGAGTTTTGTCAGCAATTTTTCCACCTATATAACTTCCAAGAGCAAGGCCTGCCATAAATGAAGTGACGACAGTACTTAAAGCAAATGTTGTATTGCCAAACACTAAGCGAAGAAGTTTCAACCATACAATTTCATATAGAAGTCCGGTAAATCCTGAAATAAAAAAAAGAAAGAAAAGCAGATTTATTCTTTTATTTCTCATCCTTGAGCCACTATATAAAAAAACAAAGAAATTGTCAAGTATCCAAAAAAATCATCAAAATCACCTTGACAAACTCAATTTTTATGGTATAAATTATAGTGGAATACTTGAAAACTTAATACTATATTTCTCCGATAAAGGCAAACTCATCGCAAGATGAGGGCTCTGCCGTAGACTGGCAGACTTCCTGATGTAAGTCAGGCAGGCAAAGCCAACAGCCCTGAAGCATAGGGGTTCAGGGGGCTGGGTTACCGAAGAGTAAAAAGGTGTGTTCTATCAGAGATTAAAGCCGAATTACCAACACCCTTATTAGCGGTGAAATGCCGGAAGCGGGGAGAAAAAGGTTGGTTAATTCGGCTTTTTTTATTGATACTACTGGCAGATAGAAATAAAGAGTATGCTAAAAAATAACAAAAGTTAACAGCAAATAGAAACAGTTAATACTTGACAAAAATAAGATTTTGTATTATCATTAACTATGAAGTTTACTCCTTACTTCATATAATGGGAGAAAAATGAGAAAAATTTTATTAATTCTATTAGCTATTACTTTACTATTTATAGTTTTTGAGAGAGGTTTTTCTTCTCTTATTCCTGAAAGGGATTTGACTAAAGAAGAGATTACGCAATTACTGCTTGAATCTCAACAGAGTTCATTTGAAATCCGAGATAAAGAGAATAAAGTAGTGGCTTTAAATTCAAAGAACTCAATAATGTTTAATAAGCTTTTTAATTTTGAGAAAAGGTTTAAGGAGTTAAAGAATGAGATTGGAATTCAGACAGCATTTACACCTTTATCAAGAACAAATATTCTGTGTTTCCCAATAGATAGAAGTTTACGGTTTAATAGAGAGTTTTCTGTTGATGTCCCAATATATGTGGCATCATTGACAAATAAAAAAGATTTTGTTTTCTCTTCTAAAATACTGAAAGAGACTTCAGATTTCTCCTCGTGGCCTTCGCCAATGGGTGTTGGCGTTTTTCTTCTTACATGGTTTTTCCTTTTTGTATTGAAACTTCCCTCTTTGGAGGAACCGAGATTTCGGTTTCAAATTCAATTAGAGTAGAGTATTGCTCGGCAATGCCGAGAAAAAGAAGGATATATTTTGTTTTTGGAGAAAAATCTTTCTTTTTCTCGGTATTTTTTTTGTATCGCTGATTGTCACGGATAGCAACGTTAATTAACGCAGATAACGACGCAGAGTGACCCGGAGTTTTTAGGGCAGATTGACGCTGAAAAAGAGAAAAAGATGAAACCTGGATGGTGGAAAAAACAGAATAGAAAAGAAACACGCCAGATGAAATCTGGGTGGAGGGAGATTTTTTATAATTTAGGGTTTGTGTTTAGAATGTTTTTCCTTACGATTTTGGTTAATTACAATAAAACCAAAAACAAAAGCAACAAGTATACCCGCTCCAAAAAGAACATAAATTCCTTCCATTATTATTCTCCTCTATCAACAATAATACCAATTATTAGAAGTATCACAACTCACATTTCAAGGTCTGACCCCATAC
>CAYYAU010000093.1:0-5378 GCA_964469765.1 uncultured Clostridia bacterium
CTATACTTGGGACACCACTCAAGATGGTACAAATTCTGGCCAACACTATGGCTACTGTTAACTAAATTCATAAAAAATCAGCTCCTAGACAGATCTTTAAAGGGATTTGCCCTTTGGCAGATGTACTCTTCCAACGGCGAAGAATACATATTGCAAACAAAATAATTATTTAATGATATATATAAATTTAAGGAGTATATGTTAGAACTGTTTATGGGCTAGGCATTTTTATAATAGTAATATTTTTTCCTGATTCACTGATAATCGCTAGTATATCATATGTTATGTTTTTGGAAAAATTATATACTTTATATATTTGTTTTTTATATAATTTGTAGTATGATAAGTTATAAACAGCAATATCTATCTTGGCAATTGTATGAGCCCTATCAAATTCATGTTTAAATACGTAGCTCTTAGCTGGTTCTAGCTCATGAACAGTATAAATCTTCATTGTTAGATTGTTATCATTCCAACAGTAATAAGCAACCTCTACTGTTAGAGTTTCATTAAAATTATTAACTACTATAACCTTCAAAACTTCTTTTGAGGCAAAAAGATTACTAAAATATATAACCATAAAGATTAAACTAATAATCACAACTATTAGAAGGGCATTTAATGCTTTATACTTGATAAATAGTCTTTTCATTTTTATCCTGTTAGTTTCTATTACTGCTAGTATGATTTATTCAAACGGTAAAGTTTGATATTTTTCTGTTAAAATTGAAAAAAATTGTGTCTTAATTTTTATTAAAAATGATAACAAAGCTAAATATCTGCCTTCAACCAAAGAGCGTATTTTAGATTTTGATTTTTTCTCAACTTTAAATGTGATACTTTTTTCATTATTTCCTTCGTTGGTTTCATCAACATCATTATCGGTATCTGTTTTGCCTGTTAATGTATATTCGCCCTTCTTGGCATTCCATGGCTGTGAACAGCATATTTTTAAAATGTGTTTTCCTGGAAGATCTGAGATGTGCCCGTAACATTGTAATCCTTCTGACGAAAGCCATATCTCTACTCGATGAGTCGGACATGTATAGCTTCCAGTCCATTCGTATGCAAAATGGAAATAAATATTATCATCCGGTTTTGGATTGCTTACCACATGATTCTTATCCCAATCCTCAGCCTGAGAACTCAACCAAATATCCCTAGCAACTAAATCTCCCTCATCACCACCCTCGACAGAAAAAGTAAGTTGTTTTATATTATTATTTTCATCTGACTCATCAACATCATCATTACTATCAGCAACACCCTCCAAAGTATGAGAACCAGCTGTGGCTGTCCAAGGACCACAAATCTGCGCATAATAACCAGCAGGCAGACCATCAACATCCACCTCCCCTAACACATTTCCATCCATCTTAATCTGAGTTTTATGAGTCGGACAAGTCTCACTACCAGTCCACTCATAAACAAAATGCGGATAAACAGTATCACCCGCAGTAGGCGTTGAAACCACATGATTCTTATCCCAATCCTCAGCCTGAGAACTCAACCAAATATCCCTAGCAACTAAATCTCCCTCATCACCACCCTCGACAGAAAAAGTAAGTTGTTTTATATTATTATTTTCATCTGACTCATCAACATCATCATTACTATCAGCAACACCCTCCAAAGTATGAGAACCAGCTGTGGCTGTCCAAGGACCACAAATCTGCGCATAATAACCAGCAGGCAGACCATCAACATCCACCTCCCCTAACACATTTCCATCCATCTTAATCTGAGTTTTATGAGTCGGACAAGTCTCACTACCAGTCCACTCATAAACAAAATGCGGATAAACAGTATCACCCGCAGTAGGCGTTGAAACCACATGATTCTTATCCCAATCCTCAGCCTGAGAACTCAACCAAATATCCTTTGCTACTAGATCAGGAGCAGATGGTGAAGTTCCTGAACAAACAATTATCCCGTCACCATGATAATCTCCTCCCCACCAATCTTCTTGTTCTTTGTCAAGTCTAATAGTATGATGATCGGAATATATTGCGTCGGCCTCTGCTTTTAAATTGAAGCTTACCTCCCAATCTGTTTCAGGGGGGACATATATATCATAATGGAAAAAACCTGATGCTTCCTTTGTGTTACCGGTATAGGGTAACCAGGTAACTGTAGATGCATCTCCAGTACATTCTTGCAATTCATCTGCTAGTTCTATTGCATCCAAAGTAAATGCGATCCATTTTGATAATGCACTTATTGCTTGATCACATACAAATTGTGCTATAATATCCCATTTATCTGGACCAGTAGCTCTCTCAACATGCCAACCTCCAGTACCTGGGAAACCTTCTCCAAGGCTATCCGGAGACCTATCAATAATTGCTTTCATTTCAAGCATCCTGTAAGTAACGCCACTGGGATTACCCTTAAAAGTTGAAGTTAGTCTAAATTTATACCTCCATTTAGTACGATCATTATCCCATTCCAAGCCATAATAATGGAGGCCTAAAGAGGCAGCGGATTTTATATCTGTGCTACCGTAATTCCATTCATGGCAACAAGAAGAATTAATTCCAACGTCTCCATCCAAATAAGGGAGATTTTGGATTTGTGTTTCTCCTGGAATATTATCAATATTGAAGCAATCTTCAGCTAGTGGAATTCTATCATTAGCTGTCTCAATCATTATAATATGAAATCCTTGCTTTACGTCGTTAGGAAATATTTCACGAATTGTAATCTTTTCACCAACAGACCAAATTCCACTCTTACCAATCTCGGTCTCAACCCAATTTTTTCTATCACTAGAGATGAATACCTTGATTTCAGAAATAATTATATCTTTACCATCAACAAGTTTTACAAATGCTATATTATCAACACTATATTCATTTAGAACATCCGGATGATCTTCTGTTGAAATAAAATAATGAGTATCATCAGATTCAAAATTATCTTTTTTTAATACTCGATTAATTTTAATTAAATTATCTCTTTTTTGAAATACTTTATTAGGAGGTGTATAACTTACCACAAAATGATCCTCTTTAACCCGATTTCTAGCAAAGGAGAGGCTCATCCTACTTTTAATCATTGAATTATAAGAAACACAAATTTTACTATCTTCTGATTGGATAGGTTCAAAAACAAATTCTGAGTTTGATAGCTTTCCCGCCATTTTATCTATTTTTAAACCCACAACGCTCCCCAAACTTCCAAATATTAATATTGTTACCACAAAAAAACATATTATTCTACCTATTTTCATCTTCTTTCCCCCGATTAATATCTATTTAATTGATATTTATTTAATAAAAAAATAAATTAAATATTTATAAAAGTTATGTTAAAAATAATAACAAAAAAGAATAAATTGTTCAATAAATAACAAAAATTCAAAAAATATAACAAAAATTATTGAATTTAGTTCAACATATCTTTAGCGAATAAGTTATAAATGTAATTTGTTTTAGATGTTTCACAACTTAAAAGTCAGGATTAATGGAGAATATTATGAATAAAATAAAAATAAACCGGTTTTCAATAATCGTAATTATATTTTTGGTTATATTCTTCTCTATTTTTTCCAATATTGGAAAAACCACAGTAGATGGCAAGGAAAAATTAGTAATTATATTCGTAGATGATAATTATTCACAAATCAAAGAAGAAATACAAAGGTATAAAACAGATATTGAAGAAGATTTACTATCTGAGGTATGGATTAACGTTGAAAATTGGGAAAACGGATTGGAGATTAGGAGCTATCTTAAATCTTTATATAAAAATTATAGTCTGATTGGTGCAATTTTGATTGGAGAGATTCCTACCATGTGGTTTTCTCCTGAAATAGATATAACACACGATGAAACCTGGCCATCAGATTATCTTTATATGGATCTCAAAAGTGATTACACTTTAGACAAAAATGGATATGTAAACTATATTTCGAAAACTCACTATGATGATTTCAAAAAAAGAGACATTTGGGTTGGCAGAATTAAACCTCCTAACTCAACTGGTGAATATATTTCTCTTTTAAAAGATTATTTTGACAGGAATCACAAATATAGGCATGGAGAGCTAGAGTTCACAGAAAAAATTCTGTATTATCCATATATGTACATCGAAAAGCAAGATTTACAGGAAGAAGAATGTCAAAAAAGCTATGAAAACTACATTGTTGAAAATACGGCATATACCTCAGATGATATTTTAACAATATGTTCAATCAATAATGACGGTGTATCAACATATGTCGATGAATTATCTCGAAATAGAGAGTGGGTGATAGTTAATGCCCACGGAACAACTACGACACAATACCTCAGATTACCCATCAATAGATATCAAATTCAACCAGCCCAGCCTAATGCTTTGTGTTATTCCCTACTCTCCTGTTCTAATGGGAATTTTACAAGTGATAACTATTTAGGAGGGTGGTATTTATTTTCTGGGAACGGGCTAGTAGCTTACGCATATTCTGCTGAGACACCAATGGAACAAACAGAATGGCTTCAATATGCTTTACCACTCCAAGCAGGTCTATCCTTTGGAGAAGTAATATTATATGATGATAACGAAGCATTAACTATTTTAGGAGATCCTACTCTTAAAATGAGACAAAAAGAAAAACATAATTTTCCCAAAGTTGTACTCGAAAAAACGAATATTTCATTTGGGAAAGTAAAAATTAATGAAACAAAGAAGATTGATATTAATGTAATAAACACGGGTTATACAGATTTTGTTCTTTCTACAACTTATTCATTTCAAAAAAGTAACTATCCCTCACGGCATAATATATATGGAAATAGCTACTCGTATAATATTATGCCTTTTAGTATTGACTCAAAAAAAATCTCACCTGAAAGTTCAGCCCAGTTATCATTTTTATTCACCCCACGCGTAGAAGGTAAATATTCTCTTAATTGGACAGTATTAACCAACGATCCAATGAATCCATTTTTGACATTTTATCTCGAAGGATTTGGGACAAAAGAGAAAATAAAAAATCAAAAGCCGGTAGTGGTTATAAATTCCCCTACTAGCGGTGACACAGTGTCTAATACAATAACCATATCTGGATTAGCATCAGATACAGATGGAAATGATACTTTAAAAAAAGTGGAAATAAAAATAGATGATGGTAAATGGATTACAACAAATGGTACATCAAATTGGAATTACCAATGGGACACTACCAAAATCGAAGATGGAGAACATATTATATACGCACGAGCATACGATGGGACTAACTATTCTAATCAAAAACTCTGTAAGATTTTTGTTTTTAATAGAGAAAACGAAAAAAAAGAAGAAAAACCAGAATCTGATCTTTTGATTATTCTCTTTGCAATAGCAGCATTAGCTCTACTATTACTACTAAATAGAAAAATTCTCTAAATTCAAAC
>CAYYAU010000094.1:0-5343 GCA_964469765.1 uncultured Clostridia bacterium
TAATTTTTCTATTGACAAGAAAAAAAGAATAATCTATAATTGTTCAAAACTTGAACAATAATGCCTTGTTGTTTTTAATTTGTAAACTCTAAATTTAAATTATGGATGAAAAAGAATACGCAGTAATAAATGTAATATCAAAGAATTATAACTTAGACCAAAGAAGACTTTCAAAAGTTTTGGATTTTTCTTTAGGGATGACAAATCTTCTTTTGAAGCGGCTAATAAAAAAAGGATACATAAAAGTAAGGATGTTGGATAGAAAAAGAATGGAATATATCCTTACTCCTAAAGGGTTTATAGAAAAAGCAAGAAAGACGTATAGTTTTTTATTGAATTCTATAAATCAGTTAAATCAGATAAAAAACAAAATTCAACATTTGGTCCTTGAAGAGTATAAAAAAGGAAATAAGAAATTTATTATTTTAGGAAAAGGAGAACTTACAGAGTTAATAAGAATCTCAATTGAAGAAATGAAATTAAAGGATGTAATAATCTCTCAATATGATGGAGAAAAGAATTTTAAACTGAACAATGCAGTAATACTAAATGTATCCTATCCTGAGAGAAAGAATCAGTCTTTATCCTCCAATTTTCAAAAGAAAGTTATTGATATTTATAGTATATTATAAAAGTTTACATCTTATATAAAAAAAGAAAAACTTGAAATGAATCTGACTAATAATCCCCAAGGTTTAAATAAAAAATTATTAACTCAAATAGTAACATTAATTCTAAACTATAAAAAGCCCAGCAAAATTGTTCTTTTTGGGTCAAGAGTAAATAAAGAGTTTAAAAAAACTTCTGACATAGATATTGCTATTTTTGGGAAAGGTTGGAAAGACAGAGATATAAATATTATTAAGAACAAATTGGACGAATTTATAAAAACCCCTTTAAAATTTGATGTTATAAATTTTTATGATATTAGAAAAAGCACACTAAAAAAAAATATCTTAAAAAATGGAATGATAATATATAAATCTCAAAAGTCAAATAGAGGGAGTTAGTAAGATGAGCCTCGAAAGGATAAAAGAAATTTGTAAAGATTTTAAAAAAGCTTTAGAAAGATTAAAAGAAGCATTAAATGAAAATTTTGCCAGCGAAAATATTGTGGTTGATGCTACAATCCAAAGGTTTGAGTTTAGTTTTGAATTATCCTGGAAACTTATGAGGGCTGTATTAAATTATAATGGTATAGAGGCAGAGTCTCCTCGGGTTGTGGTAAAGGAGGCTTTCAAATTAAAGATAATTCAGAATGGAGAAGATTGGATAGATATGTTAGAGGATAGAAATAAAACTTCTCATATATATGATGAAAAAGAGGCATTGAGGATTTATAAGAAAATAAAGAAAACCCACTATAAACTTCTAAAACACTTAGAAAATGATATTATGAAATTTGTAGGATAATCAGTATATATAATCCTGACAAGAGTAGATGCGGTGTTGTAATATGTAATAAAATTTAGTTATAATTAAACTTTAATACATAATATCAATCAAAAATGTATACCCCTTTACAATTAAGAGAAATCTTTCATCTGGAATTTTTAAGATGGTTTAGCAAGAAGGTTAAGACAAATTATTACGTCCTTAAAGGGGGGGTAAATTTACGTTTTTTCTTTAACAGTTTTCGTTATTCAGAAGATATGGATTTAGATATACAAACCATAAAAGTAGAGGAGCTACGCGATGTAGTTATGAAAATACTGCAGTCTATATCTTTCCAGGATAGCCTTAGATCATTTAGGATTGAAAGGGTTATTCCCCCTGATATTAAAAAAGCAAAACAAACCCAGACAACACAAAGATTTAAAATTCATTTAATTACCGCTACAAACGAAGACCTTTTTACTAAAGTTGAATTTTCACGCAGAGGCTTCAAAGGGAATAATATAACCGAGCCTATATCAGATTACATTTTGCGGGCATATAAATTACCTCCTTTGATAGTATCCCATTATGATATTCAATCTACAATAATTCAAAAGATAGAAGCTCTTTCTACAAGAGCTGTAACCCAGGCAAGAGATATTTTTGATTTGTATACTTTAAATTCTCAATATGTTTCTCATAATACAAATCACATTAACATTAAAATAAATAAAACTAAATTAACAAAAGCATCCGAAAATGTATTGGAAATGAGTTTTGAGCAGTTTCGGGATACAGTGCTTTCTTATTTGTCATCTGAAGAACAATCTATGTATAATTCATCCTCTTTATGGGATGAAGTCAAACTGAAAGTGGCTGATTTTATAGAAGAAATTCGAAAAACATATGCCTAAACTATCCATTTTACGATTTATTAAGCAACTAAATCAACCTGTGTTTACCACTAACGAATTATCTATGCTCTCAGGGAAATCTTTATCCAACACGACCCAGGCACTCAATTTTCTTCAGAAAGAAGGAGTGGTGTTTAAAGTATACAGAGGTATTTGGGCTGATGTTAGAAAAGAAGGGTTAAGTCCTTATAGCGTGATTCCTTTTCTATTTCCCAGACATAGGGCGTATGTTTCTTTTATAAGTGCATTACATTTGTACGGCATAGTAGAGCAGATTCCACAGGTAATTACCCTTGCTTCAACTGTTCATACAAAGACAATTCAAACAAAAATAGGGACTTTTTCTATTCATCGTATAACACCATTATTTTTTACTGGTTTCACATGGTATAAACATACAGGCAGTTTTTTGATAGCAGAGCCAGAAAAAGCATTAGTTGACAGTTTATATCTTTCTGCGCGGAGAAAGAAACAATTTAGATACTTTCCTGAATTGTATTTTCCTGAATCGTTTAGTTTCACGAAAGCAAAGAAATGGGTAAAAAAAATACCTAATTCTAAAATTAGTTTCTGTGTTCAGAAAAGATTAGATACAATTTTGCAAAAAATAGTGGGTTAGTTGTTAACAAAAAAAAGAAATAACTGAATAGTGAATACGCTTTAAAAATGCTAAAGATAAAGGTTTTTAGAATAAAAGGAAGATGTCCTGTTTATAAAAAAGACCGGGTTTTCTATATAAAAGATGGATATATTTTAAAAACTAACACTAAACTTTGCATGCATTCATTATGTTCAATTATACCTTATTATATTGCTCTAAGCAAAGGAGTAAAACCAAAAAACCTTTCTTTAGGAAATAAAAATAAAACATATGTTCAATGTTTAGACCCCTGTGAAATAACCAACGGTGGAACAGTAATATTTGAGATAGAAAGTTAAACAAGGAGAGAGTAATGGATAATTATGCTGGCAAAGATAATGAGGAAGACATTAGAGAAATTCTTAACAGGATTATTGATAAAATAAAGATCCATTATCAACCTGAAAAGATTATTCTATTTGGTTCTTATGCTTGGGGAAATCCTACAAAGGATAGCGATGTAGACTTACTTATAGTTAAAAAAACTAATCAGAAACACAGACAAAGGATGCTAACGGTTAGAAGAATCGTTAGTGAAGAAAATGGCTTAGTGGGTATAGATATTTTAGTTTATACTCCACAAGAAATTAGAGAAAGGTTAAAGATAAATGATAGTTTTATTTCAAAAATATTTAAAAAGGGAGAGATAATTTATGGATAAAATAGAAGAAAAAGAATGGCTCTCAAAAGCTGATAAAGATTTAGATGAAGCAAAATTCCTTTTTGAGAACCACAGACCCCTTGAGGATACAGCATATTTTATTCATCAAGCAATAGAGAAATACCTTAAGGCGTTTCTAATTTTTAATGGGTGGGAACTTGAGCTGAATCTTTAAAGAGTTTAGTAAAAGAAAAAATTGGGATTTAAAAAAACAGTAAAGTAGAATGGTTGTAACTTAACTATTTTTTAAGAAAACTTTGTAGGCACCCTGGTTCTTCAGGGTTCAGTTGAAATCAAATTCTCTATAATGGAAAATTTGAAAGAAAAAATAATCCAAATATTAAATAAATATATAACTGATGACTACTTATTGTTTGCTTTTGGTTCTTATACGAAAGGAAAGATAGTCAAAAGTTCTGATTTGGATTTAGCAGTTTACAAAAATAAACAAATACCTTCTTATATAATTATACAAGCAAAAGAAGAATTGGAAGAAAAAGCAGGGACATTAAGAGATATAGATTTAATAAACCTTACTGATGAAAATATAAGTATTGAATTGTTAAAGAATATTCTAAAAGAAGGTGTAATATGGAAAAAAACGAAAAATTCAAAAGAACTTTTGAAAAGTTTGAAAAGGCGCTTAGTAAATTTAGAGAAATAATAGAATCGCAACATTTGTTTGGTTTTTTAAACCAAGAGTTAATTATTGAATTATCTACAAAACGTTTTGAGTATACTTTTGAAAGTATGTGGAAAACTTTGAAGGAGTATTTAAGAGAAGAAGGGATTGAATGTTCTACGCCTTTAAAATGCTTTAAAGAAGCTTTCAAGGCAGGTATCATAAAAAAGAGAGATGAAGAGATTTTTTTAAAAATGATAGAAAAAAGAAATCAAATAGTTCATATTTACGATTTTGAACAGGCAGAGATGATATATAAGTTTATAAAGAGTGATAGTGTAATTTCTGCTATAAAAGATGTTTATGAAAAGCTTGAGGAATTGACTGGTAAATAAAATTTCCTTATAGATATAAATTCAATTTACTATACTCAGTACTTTGTAGGTATCCTGATTCTTCGGGGTGCAGTTGAATGCAAATCCTAAATTTGTTAAAAACCAGTTCACTGTCAAGTGAACATTATACGAGGAGGTTCTAAATGGAAGAGAATGAAATTGATTTAAGAGATTATATAAATCTTTTTAAGAAAAATTGGAAAACAGTTGCTGTGATATTTTTAAGTTCAGTTTTTATTGCAACAATAGTTAGTTTTAGCTTACCCAAGATATATGAAACAAAAACACTCATAAAAATAGGGAAAATAAACACTGATTCTCTTGATAAAAACATTGAGGAACCTGAAATTATTGTCCACTTATTTAATAGTGAATGGATGATGAAAAGAATAGGGGAGAAATTAAATATTATTTTACCTAAAGATTCTTCTAAATTGATAAATACAAAAGTAAAAAGATTGAGAAGGAGTATAAAGATAAGAATGAAAGCAGGATTGCTCGAAGTTAAAACAAAAGGTGGAAATGCTGAAGAGGTAGTAAAAATTACTAAGGAAATAAGTTCTATTATCACAGAGAGACATAGAAGAGTTATTGATAAGATATTACAACTTATAGACTCAAACATAACAGAAAATAGAAAGATATTGCAAGAGGTACGAACTGAGATTAAAAAAGTACAAAAAAAATTGAAACAATTTGAAAATACTCAATCCGAAGCTAAAGCACAAATTTAT
>CAYYAU010000095.1:0-5328 GCA_964469765.1 uncultured Clostridia bacterium
ATATGGCCTGAGATTTATTTCAAAAGTCTTCAGTTGGTTTTATTTTCAGATACAGGTACGTGTTATAAAAGAGCTGAGATTTATAATTTGAATCAATTAGAGTTTAAAAATAGTATTGGTGTTGGATTAAGATTAAATATTTTCCTTATGCAGAATTATCCGTTTAGTTTGTCATTAGATTGGGCAATGAGAACAGATACTTTGGGTTCTGGATGGTATTTCTTTTTAGGTCCCAGCTTCTGAAAAAACCAAAAATCAAAAACCAAAAGCCTCCCCTCACCCTGGTTCTTTCCCCAAGGGGGAGAGGAGAACTTGTCCTGAACAATGTTGAAGGAAGGTGATGGGATTATGGATAAAAAGGTATATAGAATTATTGATGTAAACTTTAATAGGGCTACTGAAGGGCTAAGAGTGGTTGAGGACTATTTCAGATTTATAAAAGAGGATAAGGATGTTTCTAACAAGATTAAGAATATCAGACATAAACTTGATAGATTGTCTTTGAGGTTCTATCCAGCACTTATAAAAGCAAGGGATATTCAAAAAGACTTTTTGAAAAGGAAACCGGAACATAAGAAAAAAGATATAAAGGAAGTTATTTTTTCAAATTTTAAAAGAGTAGAACAGGCTGTAAGGGTCTTAGAAGAATACTCAAAATTAATTTCTAAAGAAACAGGGTTTCAAATGAAAAAAATGAGGTTTTCTATTTACAGCCTTGAGAAAATAATTGTTAGAAAATATAAAAATGAATAGATTATTATTGTGTATATTATTTGTGGTCTACATCGTAAAGCCAGTTTTTTCGGAAAAAAAGGCCTTTTTAAATACATTAAAAGAAGATTCAATCCATATATTAAGATCTCCTTTACGAGTTAAAAAAAGTCTTGTTACTGTTTCTATTCTGTCTACTGGATTTATTGGCTTTTTAATAACCGATGAAAAGATACAACCCTGTTTTGAAAAGGATAAGTGGAGTCAGTTTGATGGTGTTTTTAGTGTTACGAAGTATTTAGGAGATGGAAGAGTAACCCTTACCGTATTTTCCCTGTATTATTTATATGGAAAGATATTTAATGATAGAAAAGCTCGGCATATTTTCTATAAAGGAGTTGAAAGTTTTATTATAGCAGGATTATTGTGCAGTGGCTTAAAGGTTATTTTTGGAAGGGCAAGACCGTATTTGAATAAAGGAGCTTATGATTTTTCATTGTTGGATTTTAGGAATTCAAGGATGTCTTTACCTTCTGGTCATGCTACAGTTGCTTTTAGTTTTGCTTCTGTAATTGATTCTAATACTCACAATCTATTATTAAAAATGGGAGTTTATTCTGCAGCTGGCTTTTGTGCTTTATCCAGAGTGTATAATAATTGTCATTGGGCATCAGATATATTTTTAGGCAGTCTTTTAGGTTTTTATATAGGTAAGTATGTATGTAAGGAAAAAGATAGTAATCTATCTTTTAAGATACTTCCTTCAAAAAAATATTTAGTTTATAGATTTCGGTTCTAAAAAGATGTCAATCTTATACTTTGTTACGCCAATACTTAAAACTGAAAGGCAATATCTGAAATTAATTGAAAATGTGGTGAAGGCGGATGTGGATTGGATACAGCTTAGAATAAAGTCAATGCCTTATAGAGAGATACTTTCTATTTCAGATAAAGTAAGGAATATTATTCCTCGCTCAAAGAGGTTTATACTTAATGATTATGTGGATATTGCGTTTCTATGTAATGCCGACGGAGTCCATTTAGGACAGAAAGATATTCCTGTTGTTGCAGCCAAGAAATTGTGCAATGGATTGAAGAGAAAATTGATTATTGGAAAATCAACACATTCCTTAAAAGAAGTAATTTCTGCTATAAAAGAGAAACCAGATTATATTAGTATTGGCCCAATTTTTACAAGTTCTACAAAACCAGAATATACACCAATTGGAATTATTGGGTTAAGAAATATATTATTAAAAATTTCTTCAGGAATTTCTTTATTTACAATTGGGGGTATAAGTTTATATAATGTAAAGACAATTGTTTCATTAGGGATAAGGAATATTGCCTTAAGTGAATCGATATATAAAGCAAGAAATATAAACACCACAGTGAAAAGATTAAAGGAAATTTTGAATACTTGATGTTTATTAGAAAAGGAAAAAAATATGAACATTATAGAGGATGCTAAAAAAGGTATTTCTAATTTTGCTATACAGAAAGTTTCTAAATCTGAGAATATTCCTATTGAGGTATTATCTGAGAAGATAGCCGATGGAAGGGTTGTTATTCCATTGAATTTACATAAAAGAAATAGAAAAAAATTTAGGATTATAGGGATTGGAGAGGGGTTAAGAACAAAGATAAATGCAAATATTGGTTCTTCACCTGATAGGATTAGTTTAAAAGAGGAAAGAAAAAAGTTAATGATAGCCATTTCTTTAGGAGCAGATACTGTAATGGACCTATCAACAGGAGGAGATTTAGAAAGGATTAGGAAAATGGTTTTGGAGGAGTCTGTTATTCCTGTGGGTACTGTTCCTATCTATGAAGCGGTGTGCAGAACCGCCAGAAGAAATAAAACAGTTGATGAAATGGATAAGGAAGAACTCTTTGATATAATTGAAAATCAACTTTACCAAGGCGTTGATTTTATTACTGTGCATTGTGGAGTAACTATTAAAGTGATTGAAACATTAGAAAGGTTAGGCAGAGTTACGGATATAGTTAGTAGAGGTGGTTCATTTTTAGCAAAATGGATTCTCCATAATAAAAAAGAAAATCCATTGTTTGAAGAGTATGACAGGTTATTAAAAATTGCTAAGAAGTATGATGCTTGTTTAAGTTTGGGTGATGGGTTAAGACCAGGATGTTTACAGGATGCAACGGATATTGTTCAGATTGAAGAGCTTTCTGTTTTAGGCGAGCTTGCAAAAGTATCTTTGAAGGAAAATGTTCAAGTAATGATTGAAGGGCCTGGGCATATTCCTCTTCATCAGGTTGAGTCAAATGTTGTTTTGGAAAAGAGTATGTGTAACAATGCTCCTTTTTATGTTTTAGGTCCTTTGGTTACTGATATTTCTGCAGGATATGACCATATTACTGCGGCAATAGGTGGAGCAGTTGCTGCTTGGAAAGGAGCGGATTTTTTATGTTATGTAACCCCATCTGAACATTTAGGGTTACCAGATCAAAAAGACGTTGAAGAAGGAGTAATTGCAATGCGTATTGCTGCACATGCAGCTGATATTGCAAAGGGAATAGAGAATGCACCAAAATGGGATTTGACAATGTCAAAAGCACGAAAGAATCTTGATTGGAGAACAATGGAATCATTGTCATTAAATAAAAATAGGTTTCAAGAAAAAAGAAAACACCGTAAATCAAAATTCTCTAAAACTTGTAGTATGTGTGGAAAGTTCTGTGCAATTAGAGATAAAATATAAGGAGAGGGTATCTCTATGAGCAAAAAGGGAGTTACATATTTAGAGCTTATTTTAGCTTTAGCGATTGTATCGTATGTAGTATTAGCGTTTGCTCAATTGCTTTTTAGAAATACATTGTCTGTACAGAGTTCTCAGTTTCGTACTACTGCGTATAATTACGCTGTTGATAAAATGGACGAAATAAAGAATATGAGAGAGAGTTTAGGTTTTGATGCAATATCTCCTGGCTCTTGGACTGCTGAGTCAAGCGAAATTAATGGGAAGGTATTTACAAGGCTTGTGACGGTTAGTGCATTATCCTCTTCATTAAAAAGAATTTATATTGAGGTAAGCTGGAGCGAAGGGGGACAAACCAGAGATGTTGAAATTACCTCAATGATAGCTGCGTATAACTGATACTTGTGCGATATTCTACGAATGTCATATTGTAAATTGGATATTGGAAATTTAAAATTTTAGAATGTAAAGAAAAAAGCAATAAAGAATTTACAATTTTCATTTTACAATGATGTATTAAGTATGAAAAGTTAAAAATATGGAAAAGCTTTGGACAATATTTTTTAGGTCTTTTTTTCTTCAGTCGTTATGGAACTTTGAGAGAATGCAGAATATTGGTTTTGTCTATATGATAGCTGGGTTTATAAAGAAGATGAAAATCTCTTTTGAAGAAAAAAGGGATATTTTTAAAAGGCATTTAGAATTTTTTAATATCCATCCTTATTTTGCTCCATTGATAGCAGGTATGGTTGTTTCTTTAGAAGAACAGAAAGCTGACCCAAAAAGGATATCAACTTTTAAGATGACATTTTCCGGTCCATTGGCAGCAATGGGAGATACACTTTTTTGGGGAACATGGTCTCCGTTTGTTGGTTTGTTGGGTGTGTGTTTATTTGTTATATTTAGTTCAGGTTCTTTATGGAGAGGGACGTTTTGGATAGTTCTATTAATTACCATTTTTCTTTATAATATTTTACATTTTCATGTAAAGATTAAAGGACTGAAATTTGGGTATAAAGATAAAACAGAAATCTTTGGTAAGATTCAACGAATGCCAACAAAAAGAGTAATTTTCTATTGTAGGATTGGAGGAGTGGTATTTTCTTTACTGCTACTTTTAATTAAGTTTTGGAGTTTCACTTATTACATTGATAAGATGCTTTTTTTATTGATTTTTTTCTTAACTTTATACTTAAATAAAAAAGGAATCAACATAATAAGACTTTTTTATATTATATTAGGAGTAGTATATCTTTTGGTTATACTATTTGGTTATTGAGATGATAGAAAAAAGTTTCAAATTAGAAAATAAATTAGGCTTACATATTAGACCTGCGTATTTACTTGCTCAAATAGCAAGTAAGTATAATTCACAGGTTACTATTATAAAAGACAGTTTAAAAGTCAATGCCACCAGTATTCTTGAAATTATGTCATTGAATGCTCCTTTTGGAACAGAGATTAAGATTATTGTTGAAGGGCAAGATGAACAGGATTGTATAAAGGAATTAGAAGAAATAATCCAAAGAAAGTTTGATGAGGAGTGAGAAGGAGGAAGCAGAAAAAAAATTTTCTTAAATCTGAATAAATTTTTTTAACGCTAAAAAATTTCAGGCTTAGCGATACAGAAAAATTGAAACTCGCCCTTCGGGCTCAAACATCAATTTTTCCAGAAGTGAGGATGGCGCCTTTATTTTTTAGCTAAAATTTATAATGATTTTGAAAATTTATTTTCCGCTTGGAGAAAAAGAAAAACAAAGGGACAACAAAATGACAGAAGAAAGAAACTGGAAATAGGTTTGGTCTGGTTAGTGGTTACGGTTTTTTGGTTTTTCTAATAAAAAGAAAGAGGAAGTTATGATGTTAAAAGGAATCCCAGCTTCTCCAGGGATAG
>CAYYAU010000096.1:0-5262 GCA_964469765.1 uncultured Clostridia bacterium
ATTGTTTTGCCTATATTGGAAGAAAAGGGATTTAAAGGAGAAAGGGATTTTTATCGTGCTTTTTCTCCAGAAAGAGTGGATCCTGGAAATAAGTATTTTAGAATTGAGAATACGCCAAAGATTGTAGGAGGAATTAATAGAAAGTCAACAGAACTGGCAACCCTTCTTTATTCTCAAGTTGTTGAAAAGGTAGTGGATGTAAGTTCTCCTGAGTCTGCTGAGATGGTTAAACTCCTTGAGAACACTTTTAGAAGTGTAAATGTGGGACTTGTAAATGAGATTGCTCTGATATGTAATAGATTAAAGATTGATGTATGGGAAGTTATAGAAGCAGCAAAGACAAAACCATTTGGTTTTATGCCGTTTTATCCAGGTCCTGGATTAGGAGGACATTGTTTACCAATTGACCCACATTATCTTTCATGGAAGCTTAAGACATTAAACTTTTATGCAAGATTTATTGAGCTTGCAGGAGAAGTAAATAGCAAAATGCCTGAATATGTGGTGGTAAGAATATCGGAACTTTTGAATCAGTATAAAAAGAGTATAAAAGGTTCTAAGATATTGATTCTTGGTGTTACATACAAAAAGGATGTTTCTGATATAAGGGAATCTCCTTCATTAGATATAATACATCTTTTGGAAGAAAAACAGGCAAAGGTTTACTACAGTGATCCTTATGTGCCAAGATTAAATAAAAAGAAATCAATTAAGATTAATAAACAAAATCTCAAAAATATGGATTGTGTTGTGATAGCAACTAATCATAGCTGTTTTGATTATAGATATATTGTGAGAAATTCAACTTTAGTTTTTGATTGTAGAAATGCTACAGAAGGAATAAAAAAAGAAAATGTTATTAAATTATAAACTCTCTATATTTTTTATCTTTTGGGTATTTTTTGTTTTTCTTTACTATATTAGAACGTATCCGGTGACTTCTCTATTTAGGAATTTTTTTGAGATTTTTGTTTTCTTTTTATTAATGATTAATGTAACCACATTTGGAAAAAAGATATTGAATTACTTTAAAGTAAATGCATATATTACTAAGATTGAAGAGTATATTTTTTCTTTCGCTATTGGTATTGTAGTGTTTACTTACCTTGCAATTATATTGGGTTTATGTAAGATGTTAAGAGCAGAAACCATATTCATTTTCCTATGTATTACTGTAATAGTTAGTGTAAAAGAAATAAAGATTTTATTATTAGAATTACTACAACTCCCTAAAATTATTTACAAAAGAGTGGCATTTAATTCATATTTAATTTTTGGCATTTTGCTTTTTATGCTATATTTTTTTATTATAGTTGGCACATTGGCTCCTGTTACTTTTTATGATTCTTTAGTTTATCATCTTGCGCTACCCGATATTTTTATTAGACATAAGGGCATAATACCAATTCCTTATAATACTTATTTTAATTACCCATTAAATATAGAGATGTTATTTACTATTCTAAAATTAATCTATAATGATATTCTGACTCAACTTCTTCATTGTCTCTTTGGAGTTTTATGTGGAGTTACGATATTTCTAATTGGTAAAAGAGTTTTTTCTTTTTTGACTGGAATTTTAGGTGCTTTAATTTTTTATACTATTCCAAAAGTAATGGTTTTGTCTATCCAACCAATGGTTGATTTAGGGCTTTTGTTTTATATCCTTGTATCTTTTCTTTCTCTTGTGAAAGCATTTAAGGAGAAAAATACTTACTTACTTTTATTATCTGCTATATTTTGTGGATATGCTTTAGGGGTTAAGTACAATGCTTTTTATTCTTTAGTTATTTTTAATATTTTTATAATAATTGATTTCTCTCTAACCAGAAAAATACACATCAAAAATATTTTATTATTTAATTTTATCTCTTTATTATTCTACATTTTTCCATGGGGTATTAAAAATTTCATTTTTATTAATAGAGCCATGGGGTATCCAGTTAATAGTTTTGTCCATTCAACTATATCAACTACAAAGAAGATTTTTTCATTAAAAGGTTTTTTAAATCTTTTTCTTCTTCCTTGGAATATTACAATGGATGAGTTAAGATTTGGCGGCGGTTTAACCGGTCCTCTATTTTTAATGTTTACTCCTTTAATTGTTTTTTTTAAAAGAAAAATAAAAGATTTTTTCATAGGAGAAAAAAAGTATATTTGGTTATTTGTATTTATATTTTTTATCTTCTGGTACTTTTCTCCCCCTGCCAAAAAATCTGTTAGGCTTCTTCTACCTACTTTTGCTTTCTTTTCTTTAATTACTGCAAATATTATTGAGAAAGTTGAAGAAGAGAATCTTATTCCAAAATTACTTTTAAAGTTTGTATTGGTATTTGTGTTTTTCTTAAATATATTTCATTTTGCTTATAGAGAAATAAAATATGTAAATCCTTTTAAAGTAGTGTTTGGTTTAGAATATCCAAATATTTATCTTTCTAGACTTATTCCACACTTTGTCATCTATTCTTTTTTAAATTCTATTTCTGATAAAGATACAAGGATTTTATCCTTTTCTGAACAGGGTAGTTACTATTGTAAAAATGATATGTATATTGTTCCATTTTTAGGTGGTTTTATAAATGAATTAAGAAGAAATGTTTATAATAATAAAGATTTAAAAAGAAGATTAGCCGACTTTAACATAAAATTTATATTATATGACAGAAATTTTTACATAAGGCCTTTTTTAAATGCTATTTCACAAGTTTTTCGTATA
Source organism: uncultured Clostridia bacterium (assembly GCA_964469765.1). Taxonomy (GTDB): domain Bacteria; phylum UBA6262; class WVXT01; order CAYYAU01; family CAYYAU01; genus CAYYAU01. Next base: position 2,717 of record CAYYAU010000096.1, read on the forward strand.
AGTGAAAAAGAAGCTGAAGAATTTAAACATATCTATTTGATAGAAAAAGCTAAATATAAAAATTTTGTGTTATTTGAGGTTAAACAATGAAAAGATATCTTATAACAGGTGGAGCAGGATTTATTGGCTCGCATATTGTAGAGGAACTTTTGAGAAGAGGATATTTTGTAAGGGTTTTAGATAATCTTTCAACAGGGAAGATAAAAAATATTTCGGAATTTATGAATAAAATAGAATTTGTTAAAGGAGATATAAGAGATTTTTCCCTTTTGAAGAAAGTTACAAAAGGGGTCGATTTCATTTTTCATCAGGCTGCTTTACCTTCGGTCCCTCGTTCTGTAAAAGACCCATTAACAACTAATGATGTCAATATTCAAGGAAGTCTAAATGTATTTTATGCTGCAAAAGAAAATAAAGTAAAAAGAGTTGTTTATGCATCGTCTTCTTCTATTTATGGTAACATTAAAATAAAAAAGTTTTCTTCAAAGAAAGAGTTTCAAATACCATTTCCTCTATCTCCATATGCAGTAAGCAAGTTAACACCTGAATATTACGCGAGTGTTTTTTATAAAGTATATGGATTAGAAACAGTGTGTCTTAGGTATTTCAATGTGTTTGGTCCAAAACAAAATCCAGATTCCCAATATGCAGCAGTTATACCAAAGTTCATTAAAATAATGTTGAAAAATAAAAGGCCTCCTATTTATGGAGATGGAACTCAAACACGTGACTTTACATTCGTGAAGAATGTTGTTATTGCTAACCTTTTAGCTATGAGTAAAAAGAAAGCAAAGGGTAGAATTTTTAATATAGCTTGTGGGAGAAGATATTCAGTAAAGTTTCTAGTGGATTCTTTGAACAGAATTATGCATAAAGATATCTTGCCACTTTATTGCAAAGAAAGAGAAGCAGATGTGAAGCATTCGCTTGCAAATATTAATTTAGCTAAGAAAATACTTGGTTATACGTCTCAAATCTCCTTTTATGAGGGTTTAAAGATCACAGTTAACTGGTATAAGAAGAATTTAAAGGATAAATGATAAATTTAATAAAAAAATTTTTTAGAGAAAAAGAGGAAACAATAAGAAATAAAATATCTTTACATAAAATTCCTATTTCATTGAAAGAAAGATATAAATATGAAAGAATTATTAGAAAAGAAACTGATAGTGAACTTAAAGCAAAGGGTTACTGGTTAATCTCAATTTTTGACCTTAATTATTATAAAGAAAAAAAGAAAAATTATTTCAGAGTTGAAGAAACCTTTAAGCAAGCATTAAAGGTAAGTATTAATACCTCTATTTATCCTGAGATTCTATTCCTTTTAGGGAACTTTTACTTTTTTGAGAAGTTAGATTTAAATAAAACGCAGGAAATTTACAAAAGACTATTGAAAGAATATCCAAATAATAAATGGGCAGTTGTTGTTAATGAAAGAATTGAATTGATTGAAAAACATGGTGCTTCTGAATCAATTCAGCATTATATAAAAGCGGAAAAATATTTCTCAACAAAGAAGTATCAGTCTGCTATAGAGATTTTAGATGAGTTAATCTATAAATTTCCTCAATCATTACTTATTCCAGATGTATACTATTTAAAGGGTGATATTTATTATTTTAAATATAACAATTATATTAAAGCAATTGAGAATTATAAAGAAGTTGTTGGAAGATATCCTTCTTCTAAATTTTCTTCTAATTGTCAATATAAAATAGGAGAATGTTATAGAAAACTAAATATGTTTAAAGAAGCAATTGAGGCTTATCAAGAGTTTATACACAATTATAAAAATGTTGACTTTATTGATTATGCATATTACTATATAGCAGATTCATACGAAAAATTACAGAATTATTCCAGGTCTAAGCTTTATTATGAACTTATTTTAGCAGACTTTCCCGAGAGTGTTTGGACATCGGTAGCGATAAAGTCTCTTAAGAGAATAAGAGAATTTTTAAATAATAAACCTAAACTTTAAAAAGGTAATAAAATGCCTATTTATTTACTATATTTGTTTACATTCTTTGTATCTTTATTAATTTGTGTTGTAGTTGTTCCTTTTTTAATAAAAATAGCTATGAAACTTCATATCTATGATTATCCTGGTTCAGAAGTAAAGACGCATAAAAAGCCTGTGCCATATTTAGGAGGCGTCGGGATATGGATAAGTTTTTTTTCCACGTTGGTTTTGATTAGATTTATAACTCATTTTACAACAGGAACATTAAGAAACTTAAGAGCACTTCTATTTGGAGGAACTATCATATTTATTTTAGGTTTGATAGATGATTTTAGAGGGCTCTCTTTTAAAACAAAGTTCTTTTGGGAAATTGTTGCCAGTATTATTCTTATTTTATTTAATGTCCGAATTCAATTTATAAACTCTCATTACATTGAGATTTTTCTAACTATCATATGGGTAATTGGCATTACAAATGCTTTTAATATTATAGATATTATGGATGGTCTTTCTATAGGTGTGGCTTTTATTGCTGCATTGGCTTTCTTTTTTATTTCGTTACCTACTGAACAGATTTATGTAA
>CAYYAU010000097.1:0-3077 GCA_964469765.1 uncultured Clostridia bacterium
ACCTTATTCAAAGCATTCTTCAGCAACTGCTTAACTAATTCATAAATAATCTTTTCATTTCTGAACCTTACCTCTCTTTTAGTAGGATGAACATTAACATCAACCAAGGATGGATGAATATTAATATAAAGAAGAAGTAACGGATGCCTATGTACTGAAAAGAATTCTTTATACCCCTCTTTAGAACTAAAAAGAAGAAGTGGGCTTTTTACTGGCCTTTTATTAACAAAAAAATACTGATTTATTCTTTCAGAAAAACTTAAATCCAATGAACTAACGAATCCATTTATATCAATTAAATCTGCTTTATAACTGAATGGAAACAGAGCTTTTGCCATATCAGGATTATTAAATAATGTAATAACCCTTTCAATTAATGAAGGAGTTTTAACTAAAGGGCCCAATAAAAATTTTTTGTTCTCTTTTATTTGAAAAGCTACCTCAGGAAATGCAAGTGAAAAGTTTTCAATTAATTTAATAATATGTTTGGTCTCTGTAAAATCAGATTTCAGAAATTTAAGTCTGGCAGGGATTTTTTGAAAAAGGTTTTCAACAATAACCGTTGTGCCTGAAGATGCTCCAATCTTTGATACATTTTTCTTTCCGTTTTCTACAATAACCTTTTGGGCTTCTAAATTCTCTTTCCTTTTAGTAATTATGGTCAACTTAGAAACACTTGCTAATGCAGGTAATGCTTCACCTCTAAATCCTAATGTTGTTATATTTTTTAAGTCATCTGTTGAAGAAATTTTACTTGTTGCATGTCTTTCCAAACAAAGTAGCGCTTCCTCCTCATCCATTCCACAGCCATTATCTTCTACTTTTATATAACTTTTGCCTCCTTTTTTTATTTCAATACCTATCTTGGTTGCTCCGGCATCTAACGAGTTTTCAACAAGCTCCTTTACAACAGAAGCAGGCCTTTCCACCACTTCTCCTGCAGCAATTTTATTAACAACCTCATCTGATAAAATCTTTATTCTATTCATAGATTACTAAACAAATCACCTTCAATAATATCTCTTAACATTCTTGGTGCAAAGCTTATAATAACGACACTTTTTAGTGCAGTTAACATCCTTTCCTTGAAGTAACTTTGCCTCACAAACATCAAAATCTTCTGCCATCAAATTTATTCTATTTTTTATCTCATCATCTATCTTCGTAAATCCAACCACAATAAGATATAGCCTTTTTCTGCCCTCAGTTCTAACAACCATCCCTTCAATATCTTGTAAAAGTAAACCCGCTAAATTAAAATTTAATCTTATTAAAGTATTAAGGGCTATTGGCCTTTCTGTAATAATTGATATCCCACCAGCACTTAAGTTAAAAAGTATGGCAGGTGTAGTTATTCCTCTTTTTTTATCTTCAGATTTAATTGAAATCTTCTTAATCATTGATATTATCGGAAACCTCTTATACATTCTTCTTTCATTTTTCATTTTAATCTCCCATTTTGATATCTAATAGCCTTTACGGACTATTTTTCTTATACTATTAAACTCTTGCTACTTTCTATCTCTTTTATCTGTGTGTATTTTCTCTTTTAATTCATAAAGTATTTTTAAAGCATCAATCGGTTTTGTATTATCTAAAGAAATTTCTTCAATTTTCTTTACAATCCACGAATTATCTTTAACAGTAGGAGAATTATAATTAAAAAGAGAAGGCTGGAAGGTAGATTTAGGTTTTTCTCTTTTACTTTCTAAATCATTCATAATTACCTTTGCTTTCTCAATGACTTCTTTTGGAAGTCCTGCCAGCTCTGCCACATGAATTCCATAACTCCTATCAGCACTTCCTTTAATGAGCTTTCTTAAAAACACAACCTTATTCTGCCATTCTCTAACTGCAAAATTGTAATTTTTTATCTCAGGATAAACAGAACCTAACTCCGTAAGCTCAAAATAGTGTGTTGCAAAAAGAGTCCTTGGGATGTTACCATTAAACTTTTTCTTAAGATTATATAAATATTCAATAGTTGCCCATGCTATACTAATACCATCATATGTAGATGTGCCCCTTCCAATCTCATCTAATATCAAAAGACTTCTCTCAGTGGTATTATGAAGAATATTGGCAGTCTCAATCATCTCTACCATAAAAGTGGATTGACCTCTTGCAATGTTATCTGCAGTACTTATTCTTGTAAAGATTCTATCAACAACACCAATCTTTGCTTTTTTAGCAGGAACAAAACTGCCAATCTGTGCCATAACAACAATCAAAGCCACCTGTCTAATATATGTGGACTTTCCCGCCATATTAGGGCCTGTAATAATAAGAATTTTGTTTTCCTTTTCATTAAGACTGGTGTCATTAGGAACAAAACCCTCTTGTTGCGTTTTTTCAACTACAGGATGCCTACCCTCCTCTATAAAAATCCCAAATGAATTATCTACCTCTGGACAGGTATAATCGTTCAGTTGAGCAACCTCAGCAAATGTGCTGAAAAGGTCTAATTCAGCAATTACCTCTGCGGTTTGTCTAATCTCCTCTTTAAAGGAAATAACCCTTTCTCTAATCCTTTGGAATATTTCATACTCTAAATTATTTCTTCTTTCTTGTGCAGTTAATATAAATGACTCTTTCTCTTTAAGTTCTTCTGTAACAAACCTCTCAGCATTAACAAGTGTCTGTTTACGGATGTAGTCTGAAGGGACGTATTTAAGATTAGGTTTTGTCACTTCAATATAATATCCAAAAACATTTGTATATCCAACCTTTAAGGAGGATATACCTGTTCGTTTTCTTTCTTTACTTTCCAGTTCTAAAATCCATCTTTTCCCATTTGTTGAAGCCTCAACAATCTCTTTTAATTGTGGGTCAAAATCTGGTTTAATTATTCCACCCTCTTTTATAGAAGTCGGGGGTTCGGATTCTATTGCTTTGTCTATAAGCTCAACCAAAGAGAAAAAATCAACTATTCTTCCAATATCATCCTTCCATATATCTAAAAAATGGAGTCCATTTAATGATTGTTCCTGTTGAGTAAACACCGCTTTTATTTTAGGCACATAAGAGAGCGTATTCTTTAATAAGATAAGATCCCTTGCATTACAGGTTCCAGAAGT
>CAYYAU010000097.1:3087-5246 GCA_964469765.1 uncultured Clostridia bacterium
AATATCACATATTCTTTTTAGCAAAGAACGTATTTTATTTCTCATTAATATATTCTCAAAGAAAAACTTTACTTTCTTCTGCCTTTGTTTAATCTCATCAACATCCAAAAGAGGTTGAATAACTACCCGCCTTAAAAGCCGTGCACCTAATAATGTCACTGTTCTATCCAAAATCTCAACAAGTGTAGGTGTATTTTTTTCATCTTTTAAACTTGATGTGAGTTCAAGATTGCGCTGGGTGGCTTTATCTAAAATCATAAACTGAAAAGGAAAATAAAATTTTGGTTTCTTGATATAAGGAAGAAATGCCATCTGCGTTTTCTTAAGATAGCTTAAAACTCCACCCGCGGCACATATGCCTAATGGATAATCCTCCAACCCTACAGCATTCATAGTAGGGAGGTTAAAATGCTCCTTTAAAGTGTTATACGCAATTTCATAGGAATAACTCCAATCTTCCTCAAAGTTAACAGGAACTTCTAAATCCTTTAAATCCTTCTCAACAAAACTCTTCTGGTCTTCTGGAAAAACAATCTCCCTCAGATTATATCTTGAAAACTCAGAGATAACGGAAGAGAAACCATCCTTTATCTCCGTAACAAAAAAATCTCCTGTTGAAATATCAGTAAATGCTAATCCCCAACCTTCTTTATTTTTAAATATACCTGCAAGAAAATTGTTTTCTTTTTGTGAAATTATACTCTCATCAAACAATGTGCCAGGTGTAATGATTCTAATAACTCTACGAGGAACTAAATATTTTGACTTAGACGCTTCTTCCATTTGTTCACATATTGCAACCTTATATCCTGATTTAAGAAGCCGAAGAATGTATCTAGAAGCAGAGTGATAAGGTACCCCACACATAGGTACCTGTTGCCTTTTTGTTAAAGTAATCTCTAAAACCTTTGAGGCAAGTTTTGCGTCATCACCAAACATCTCATAAAAATCACCTAAACGAAAAAACACAATACAATCAGGATAACTTTTTCTTATTTTTTGATATTGTTGCATTAATGGCGTGAGTCTTTCCATAATCGCATACCTTATATATTAAGGAATTTATAATTTAGTTTCATCTGGAGAGCTTTTTTCTTCTTTCTCTTCAAACTCTCTTATCTTAAGCTGTAGATTTACAACCTTCTCTTGAAGTTCTTTTTTCTCTTTTTCCTTTTTCTTTACTTCTTTTTTTAAACTAATCTGTGATATACCCGCAATAACTCCAGCCATAATAGCTCCAACCGCAACACAACCTAATACCACAACAATCAAAGAAATCTCAGGAGTAGACCATCCAAAAAAATTAATCCTTACAGGATTAGGATTTGAAACAGAAAATACTGCTAAAAGAAATGCAAAAACTAAAACTACAATTAACTTTATAACAGCCATATCCCCTCCTATTGTATGTTATAACATTATAACACAATTCAACAACTCATTCAACCACTTTTCCCAATAAGGAATGCTCTGAAGCATCTTCAATCTTAACTTTAGTAATCCTTCCAATATAACTTAAATCAGCTTCAAAAAACACATCCTTAAAATTTCGAGTTTTACCTTTTATCTTATTTCCTTTTCTTTCCTTTTCTTTTCCAAGGACTTCTACTTCTTTTCCAACATATCTTCTGTTTATTTCAGTACTAATCTTTTTAACTAATTGATTAAGCCTTTCTAATCTTTCCTTCTTTTGCTCCAGACTAACATCATCCTTCTCATTAAACGCTAAGGTATGAGGTCTTGGTGAATACTTAAAACTATATACATTATCAAATCTAATTTCTTCTACCATCTTAAGTGTTTCCAAAAAATCCTTTTCTGTCTCAGTTGGATAACCAACAATTAAATCCGTGGTTATTGATGCCTGTGGAATAGAATCTCTAATCCTTTTTATTAATTGCAAGTAATCTTCTTTAGTATAGCCTCTATTCATTTTCTGTAATATCCTGTTAGAACCCGACTGAAGAGGTAAGTGAAAATACTCACACATCTTCTTAGAATTCTTAATAATATCAATTAACCTATCTGGAAAATCCTTAGGATGCGAAGTAATAAAATAGATTCTCCTAATGCCATCAATCTTATCCAACTCTTCTAACAAATCTCCAAAATCCATATATTCCTTTTCAAAACTTTTGATTTTTGGTTTTTGATTTTTG
>CAYYAU010000098.1:0-5218 GCA_964469765.1 uncultured Clostridia bacterium
CCGAAGCATCCATTAGAAAAGACATCCTTTTTGTATAACTAATATTTTTTAAGGGGAACTTATATTTATGTTGTTTCTTTTTTATAGTCTTATATAATTTATTATTATGTCCACAGATATTTATTACTTGAATAGGAAATTGAACCTTATTCAAAGATAAAAGCACATCCTCTATAGAAAGAATTCCTTGACTACCACCGCATACCAAAATAGTAAAAAGTTCTGGCGAAAGACTTAACAAATTTCTTGCTTTTATCTTATTCAATCTCTCTGAAAATATAGGGTCAATAGGTATTCCCAAAACCTTTATTCTATTTTCATTGATATTTTTTTTAATAAGTTCATCTTTTACCTCTTGAGTTGGAACAATATACAAATCAACATACTCTGAAACCCAAAAACCATGGACTGTAAAATCAGTAATAACTGCAACTAATGGTAAAGACGATTGTAACTTCTCTTTATAAGTAGCAACAATCTGACAGGGAGCAGCTTGTGTGGTAATAGCAATCTGAGGATTATGAGATTGCAGTATTTTCTTTAGTTTAGTTAGAGTTAACTGATTAAATATTTTTCTTAACTCATTTGTTGCATCAATAATGTCAGGGTTATCATACAATGCTTCCCATATCTGAGGGATTGTTTTTATTAATTGATAATAGGCCTGCCTTACCATCTTTCCAATTTTAGGATATATACAATACACTAAATCCACACATTCTGACTGTAAGGACGAATTCTTATATAATGCTTTCTGAATAGACAGAGCAGCCTGATGATGACCAGAATATTGAGAAACATAAAAGATTAATACCTTTTTATTTTTTATTATTGACATTTTGCTCATTTAGGATAACTACCAGATTATCTCTATGAATTATCTCGTCATAATCCTTTTTTCCTAAAATCTCCTCAATTTCAGATGACTTTTTTCCTTTAATCTTGAGAATGTCCTTTGAGGGATAGTATGTCAACCCCCTTGCAAACTCACATCCTTCTTCATCAACAATACTTACAGTGTCTCCTAATTTAAATTCTCCTACAACTGCTTTAACTCCAACAGGTAAAAGACTTTTCCCTTTTCTTATAAGAACATCTTTTGCTCCCTTATCTACAATAATCCTTCCTTTGATTCGTGTTCCAAAAGCTATCCATCTTTTTTTAGAAAGGATTCTTTTCTGTTGAGGGTATATCAATGTTCCTGGATTTTCATTATTAATAATTCTCATAAGAACATTTGGTATCTCTCCCGAAACAATATACAGTTTTATTCCAGAAACCATTGTTATCTGTGCAGCATGTAATTTGGTTATCATTCCACCCGTTGAATAAACTCTTTGGGACTGCTTTGCATACTGAAACAAATCAGGGGTAATGCGAGTAATTTCCCTTACTAACTTTCTTTTATTATTTTCCTTTATAAAAAACCCCTCAACATCAGTAATAATCACTAAATATTGAGCCTCAACTTTACTTGCAACCAATGAAGATAAAAGGTCATTATCTCCAAACTTTATCTCATCAACAGAGACAGTGTCGTTTTCATTGATGATAGGAATAATTTTATTATTTAACAAGGTGAAAATTGTATTTCTTATATTTATATATCTCTTTCTATCCGATAAATCATCCCGAGTGAGAAGAATTTGAGCAACTAATCTCTTATGTTTCTCAAAATATTTACAATAAATCTGCATTAAATGACTTTGCCCTATACTTGCAAGTGCCTGTTTTTCCTTTAAACTCTTCCCTATCTCATTGAGGTCCAAATGAGAAATCAAATCAATCTTCTCTTTTCCAGTAGCAATTGCACCTGAGGTAACGAGGATGGGTTCAAAACCTTTATCTTGAATAAAACATATTTGCTTTACTAAATTTTTGATAAATTCCTTTCTAAGCTTACCGTTCTTATCTGTCAAAACCGCTGTTCCAACTTTAACAACAATTCTTCTCTTCATCTTTTTCTTACCGAAATAAAGAGGTTTCAATTGCTTTCAAAAGAGAGGGTATCCCTTCCCCTGTAACGGCTGAAATGGGAAAAACCTCTTTTTTCATTTTATCTTTAAAGGATTTAACCTTCTTTTCTTGTCCATCACTGATATCAATTTTATTTAGAGCGATTAAATATGGTTTCTTTAATAAAGTCCTACTATAAGTTTTTATTTCTTTCTTTAATATTGGAAACTTCTCCACGGGATTTTTACAAGATATATCTATCAAAAAAAGTAGTAACTTTGTCCTTTCAATATGCCTTAGAAACTCAAGCCCCAACCCTTTTCCTTTACTTGCACCCTCAATAATACCTGGGATATCTGCTATAATAATATCTCCCTTATCTGTAACAGTAACTCCTAAATTTGGACTAAGAGTTGTAAACGGATAATCAGCTATTTTAGGTCTTGCAGATGTAATCCTTTTTAAAAGGGTGGATTTACCTGCATTAGGTAAACCAACTATTCCAACATCTGCAATTAACTTCAATTCTAATTTTATTCTAACCTCTTCTCCTTTCTGTCCATTTTCAGCATAACGTAATAGATTTTTCTTTCCTTTGAAAAAGGCATTTCCTTTACCACCTTTTCCACCTTTAGCAACAAGGACTTTTCCCTTATCAGTTTTTATATCTGCTAATAATATGTCATTTTTATACACATATGTCCCACATGGAACATAAATGGTCAAAGGGGCACCACTCTTACCGCTTTTATTTCTTCCTCCTCCACTTTTTCCATTTTCAGCTTTATAATAAGGTTGTTTCTTAAAATCAAAAAGTGTCCTTAATCCAAATGTCCCACAAATAAAAACATCCCCTCCTTTTCCACCATCTCCTCCATTAGGGCCACCTTTGGGGACATACTTTTCTCTTCTAAAAGAAACGCATCCATTTCCTCCATTACCTGCTTTTACAGTTATGTATGCTAAATCAATAAAAGGTCTTTTTTCAAACATATACACTTACAACACATCTATTTCTTTTTCTTTCAAACCTAACCTTTCCAGTAACCTTTGCAAAAAGGGTATGGTCTTTTCCTATCCCCACATTAAAACCAGGGAAAAATCTTGTTCCTCTTTGACGGATTATTATACTTCCTGCCTTTACAAATTGCTTCTCATACTTCTTTATTCCTAACCGCCTACCTGCACTTTCTCTTCCATTGGAAGAAGACCCTTGTCCTTTTTTATGTGCCATAACATCCTCCTTGTCTTATCAGAAGTTAGAGTGTAGCAATGATATTTTTTATTCTTACTCTTGTATAATTCTTTCTGTGTCCTATCGTTTTTTTATACCTTTTTCTTCTTTTCTTTTTAAACACTATTATTTTATCACCTTTAATATGGCCTATCACCTCTGCAATCACTTTTGCTTCCTTTATATAGGGATTACCCATTGAAATCTTGTTGTTATTTTTAATCATCAATACCTTGCCGAGTTCAATTTCTTTACCTTTTTCTTTTCTAATTTTGTCTATATCTATTATCTTATCCTTTTCTACTTTATACTGTTTCCCACCAGCCTCAATTATTGCATACATATATACCTCCTGTAAATCAGTCTATGTTTAATAGAATATTGCTTTTTTTATTTTTGTTTTCCATTGAAATTAAATAAGCATGATACAATCAATATAACCAAACCAACTTATAATTTGTCCAATGTCAAGGTCTGACCCCTTTTATGACTTGCCAAAAGAAATCTATTGTTTGTAGAAATTTTCTCTTTTCCTTTTCTTTTAATCCTTTTAATATCTTTAAAATATGTCTTTTCTTATAACGTGAAATTTCCTCAAAAACAGCTTTTCCTAACTCTGTTAAATAAACCTTAACATTCCTTTTATCTTGTAAATCCTTCTTCTTATAAATAAAACATTTCTTACAAAGTCTACTAATAATTTCACTCATTGTATTTATATTTACTCCTTGAATTCTACTTAACTCTCCAATTCTGTAACTCCTATTCTTTAAAAGTTTTAGTGTCATATACTGAGAAGGTGTAATCCTGTGAGGTAAAAATGCATTAAAATTCCATATGTTTATCTGTTTATCAAGAATATAAAAGATACGGTCTATCTTATAAAAATAATCATGTTTCATTTTATCCGCTCCTATTTTTTATCCAAAAAATAGTTCGTTTAACGAAGAATTTAGCTTTCATTATAAGTTATATTATCACATAAGTCAACATAATATTGAAGGAAAAGATTATCCCTACTTAAGAAAGTCTTTTAATATTTTCTAAAGCACCTTTGTTCTGGGGAGAAATTTTTAATACCTTTTTAAATACTCCTAAAGATTTATCTTTTTCACCAATCTGTATATAAGCTAATCCCAAATTGCTAAGTGCCGAAATATTATTGGGGTCTATATTAAGTAACATTGTATACTCATTTATAGCTTTGTTAAACTCTTTTAAATTAAAATAAGTATTTCCTAAATATAGTAGAACCTTTAAGTTTACAGGTAATATCTTTTTAACCTCCAGATAAACTTTTGAAGCATTCTTCCAATCTTTATTTTGTTTGAATTTCTCACCTCTTTGAAATAAAATACTAATTTTATTTTTTATTTCTGGAACTTCAAGTAGTTTATTCTGAGAGAAGACAAGATTATTCAAAGACTCCTTATGATTTGGTTTTAACCTTAAAACTTCAACAAATGAACTAATCGCTTTTTGCCATTGTTTTTTTATTATATGAACATTACCTATATTAAAATGAACCTCAGGGGAAAGTGGATTAATCTGAACACTCTTGTAAAATGAGTTAAGCGCTTTATCCATCATATTTTTTTTGGTATAAACAACACCTAAATTAAAATAAATCTCATCATATCCAGGGTTTGCTTTAATAGCTTCATTATAAGCCCAAATTGCCTTGTCTATTTTACCTATTTGAACATAATCATTTCCTAATTCATAATTATTATCAACATTAAATGGATAAAATCTATAAGATTTATAACAGAAATCAGCAGCCCTTTGAAAATCCTTCCACTTTCTACCAAATATAAACCCTTTATAATAATATACCTCGCCAAGAAAATACCTGAATTGAAAAAATAATAAAAATATACCGAATAAAGTGCCTAACCAGAATATTGTGTGATTGATTTTCGGATTATTTATTTTATAAGTAGTATCAGTTCTAATACAAAAACCTACAATAATCCAAAATAGAAATGCTGGCATTGGAAAATGTAAAGTTACATTTAATAAGTTAGA
>CAYYAU010000099.1:0-4192 GCA_964469765.1 uncultured Clostridia bacterium
CTCTTTAATTCCTTTAATGAAAAAGATTGCTCCAATTGGGATATTTGAACCAGGAAGGGTATTAGTAGCAAATGCCTCTATACTTGTAACAAAGGTTCTTTATGTAAAAAAGACAGATAAAAAAAAGTTTATTGTGGTTGATGCCGGTATGAATGATCTGTTTAGGCCTACCTTTTACAATGCTTATCATAAAGTTGAACCAATTGAAATAAAAAAAAGAAGAAAAACAGATTTTGATATAGTTGGTCCGATTTGTGAGTCAGGTGATTTTATAGCAAAGAATAGAAGAATACCGCAGGTAAAAAGAGATGAGTTTTTGGCAATTTTTTCAACAGGCGCTTATGGTTATTCAATGTCTTCAAATTACAATCTTAGAATAAAACCAGCCGAGGTGCTTGTAAAAAATGCTAATGTATATCTAATAAGAAAAAGAGAAAATTATAATTCTTTAATTAGTCTTAAATATATTCCATCTTTTTTAAGGAGCTGTTGCCTTGCTGTGAAAAGTTTAAAGGAGATAAATGAGAAGAATTGAATTTACAAAGATGGATGCAACAGGTAATGATTTTGTTGTGATTGATAATAGAAACAAAATTTTAAAAAGAAATATTTCATTATTTGTAAAAAAAGTATGCTTGAGGAAAAAAGGAGTGGGAGCTGATGGTGTTATCTTTATTGAAAAATCAACTAAATGTGATTTTTTGATGAGAATCTTTAATCCTGATGGAACAGAGCCTCATATGTGTGGTAATGGTGCACGATGTGTAGCGAAGTTTGCTTATATAAATAAAATAGCAAAATCTAAAATGGAATTTGAAACAAAAGCAGGTGATGTTTTTGCATGGTGTAAAGGTAATAATGTAAAAATAAGGTTTTTTTCACCAAAGAAGATAGAGGTAGATTTTAAGCTTAAAGTTTTGGGAAAAACTTATTCTTTATCGTTTATAAATACAGGTGTTCCACATACCGTTCTGTTTTCTAATAATTTAGATAGACAACCAGTAGAAACTTTAGGAAGGGAGATTAGAAATCATCCTAGATTTTTTCCAATGGGTACAAATGTGGATTTTGTTTTAATAAAAGACAAACATACCATTTTTATTCGGACGTATGAAAGAGGAGTAGAAAAGGAAACGTTGTCTTGCGGGTCTGGTGCTGTTGCTTGTTCTGTTATTTCGGTATTAAAAAAGAAAGCCTTTTCCCCTTTAAGTATTATAACAAAAGGTAAAGACATCCTAAAAGTAGATTGTGTTATAGAAAATCAAAAAGTAAAGGAGTTATACCTTACAGGCACAGTGAATGTTGTTTATAAAGGATTTTTGTATTTATGAAAGAAGAGATTCTAAATTCACTAAATGTTAAACAGAAAGAGGCAGTTTTAGCTATTGACGGGCCTGTTCTGGTATTTGCTGGAGCCGGAACAGGTAAAACAAGGGTTATTACACATAGAATTGCATATTTAATTGAGAAAGGGGTAAGTCCTTATAGAATATTAGCAGTAACATTTACAAATAAGGCTGCTGAACAGATGCGTAACAGAGTAAATAAACTTGTAGAAGGAAAGGGAGAAAGTGTTTGGATTTCTACATTTCATTCATTAGGATGTTCAATTCTTAGAAAAGAGTATCCGTTATTGAATAGGAATGGAAACTTTACTATTTATGATGAAGAGGATCAGCTTTCTGTAATAAAAGATAGTATTGATAAAAACCAGATTTCAACAAAGTTAAAACCAAAAGTATTTTTAGAAATAATAAATAGAGCAAAGGATGAACTGTTAGATGCTGATTCTTATTCTTTACATTCATTGATTAGAGATGATTCTTTTCGTTATATGGTTTCTTTTATATACTCTGAATATCAAAACAAACTGAATGAAAATTGTGCAGTTGATTTTGGAGATTTGATAATGAATACAGTATTTCTATTTAAAGATTACCCAGCGATTTTAGAAAAATATCAAGAGAGATTTAAGTATATTATGGTAGATGAGTATCAAGATACAAACCATGCCCAATATATATTGATGCGATTACTTGCTGGAAAGTATAAAAATATATGTGTTGTTGGTGATGATGACCAGTCAATTTATTCATGGCGTGGAGCAAAGCCAGAAAATATATTTAATTTTGAAAAAGATTTCCCTCAGGCAAAAACAATTAATTTGGAAAGGAATTATCGTTCAACTCAGATTATTCTTGATGCTTCCTATAAGGTTATAAGTAACAATGAGAAAAGAAAGGAAAAGAAGTTGTGGACAGATAGAAAAGAAGGTTTTCCACTTGAGTATTATTCTTTGGAAGATGAAATAGAAGAGGCAAACTTTATCTGTGGTAGGATTAAGAAACTCAATGAAGAACAAAACTTAATGTTAGAAGATATTGCCGTGTTTTATAGAACAAATGCTCAATCTCGAGTATTTGAAGAGGCATTCACATCAAACGGATTAAATTACAATCTTGTTGGGACCATTAAATTTTATGAAAGAAAAGAAATTAAAGACGTCATTTCATATTTAAGACTTATTCAGAATAGTGACGATAATCTAAGTTTAAAAAGAGTTATAAATCTTCCTCCAAGAGGAATTGGAAATACTACACTTGAAATAATTGAAAGATATTCAAATAAGAAAGGGCAATCCCTGTTTTCATCTTTAGAAGAGATTGAGAATATTAAATCAGGACTTTCTCCAAAGGTAATTACTAAAATTAAAGAGTTTGTGGATTTAATAAAGAGAATAAAAGAAAAGGATTTTTCCTCTTTAAAGGAGATGGTAATTGAACTTTTAGATAAGACAGGGTATTATGAATTTTTAAGGGTTAATGAGACCGAACATTTTCGAGTTGAAAATGTGGAAGAGCTTGTTTCAGCTATTAGTGAATTTGAAGAAAATAATAAAAATGCAGATTTATCCTCATTTTTGGAAAGGGTTTCTCTTTCAATATCAGAACCACAACAAAAAGGAAGATTCTTAAAAAAGGAACAAAACAGAGGAGTAACACTTATGACACTGCATTTAGCAAAAGGACTTGAGTTTGCAGCAGTGTTTATTACAGGTCTTGAAGAAAGGCTTTTTCCACATAGAGATGCTTTAAAGGATGAGTATGAAATGGAAGAAGAAAGAAGACTTTGTTATGTTGGAATGACAAGAGCAAAGAGGTATCTTTTTCTTACTTCTACCAAACAGAGACGTATATATGGGAATTATAGATATAATATACCTTCTCGGTTTATTAGAGAAACAGGGATAAAGACTCTATCAAATAAAACAGAAATAGGAGCAAGAGTTATACATAAAGAGTTTGGAGAAGGAAGAGTGCTTGAAAGTGTTGGAGAAGGAGAAGAAAAAAGGCTTACTGTGATGTTTTCTGACGGTAGTCTTAAAAGGATACTTTTGAAGTATGCAGATTTAAAGTTTGATAAGTTGTAGAAAGGAGAAAAAATGTCAATAAAAAAAGAGGATGTTGAGTATGTTGCGAAACTTGCAAGGTTAAAACTTACAGAAGAAGAAAAACAACTTTATACAAAACAGCTCCAGCATATTCTTAATTATATGTCAGTATTGAACAAAGTGGATACAACTAATATCTCTCCAACATTTTCAGTAATTGAAAGAGAAGGATTTTTAAGAGAAGATATTGTAAAGGAGTCATTACCCATAGAGGATGTGCTTAGAAATGCTCCTGAAAAATATAAGGATTTTTTTAAAGTAAAAAAGGTAATTGATATTTGAATTATTCCAGTTATTCCAATAATTCTAAAAATTCCCTTGACAAAAATAAAAATTGTGCTATAACTAAATAGGAAAATCTTTTTAAAATTTTTAAAAGATGAGAAGAAATGATGCCAGCATTATTAAAGAAAGAAGTGTTACTGGCAGAAATATAAAAGGTCAGGTTAATAAAATCTGACCTTTTTATTTTGGAGGAAAAATGAGAGGTATTAGGTTTTTTATTTTAAGTGTGTTATTTTTAGTGCTTTCAATTTCAAACCTTTTTTCCGTTACAGTAACTGTAAAGGATTCAAAGGGACAACCTCTTGCTGATACACAGGTTATAATTCCTGATTTAACTCCTGGTAATACATTTTTTAGACAGGCAGGCGGAGTTACTGATAGTAATGGCAAATGTAATATTACCCAGTGGTCTGATGGAACAACTATATCTGGAGATGAACATGTGCTTATATTTGT
>CAYYAU010000099.1:4202-5202 GCA_964469765.1 uncultured Clostridia bacterium
TGTGAGCAAACAGGGTTATCGTCCCACTGTTATTGACCAGATGAATGATTATACAAGAATGCCTCAACCAATCTCTATTGTTTCAGAAACACTTACACTTACAAAAGCCACCTCATTAGATTCAGAAACAGGTTGGGTTACTGGGCAAACAGGAATTAATGGTTTGGTATTTGCTGATATAATGATGAAAAACACAGGTGTTCAGGCTGGTATAGGTTTAAGTACAGGTGGTGTTTACAATATCTATAATGTTTTTCCTAATGATAAATATATTATCCATATGAGTAGCGGGAATAATTGGATTTTTAAGGATTTAGAAGAAGAAGGTATTTCGGTTTCTACTGGTGCAGCAACACAGGTTGATTTTACAAATAAATGGGATAATGCTATAACAGCAAGTATGGATGATGATATTGAAGTTTCAGCACAAAGAGGTATCCCTGCTATTATAGGTAAGATAACAGATGATAAAGGAAAACCTATTCAATATGTTCAGGTAAGGGCTTTCAATAATGAACATTGTGATTTCCCTGAAGGTATGCCTCCTCAACCAGAAGAAGGATGGGGTGGTTTTTCTGCTACAAATAAGGATGGTATTTATACAATTTATGACCTTACAGGCTCTTCAAATACACCTCAACAGTACCACTTAGATATATTTGCAGAAACATATATTAGTTCTTATACTGAGGTTATGTATTCAGGAGCATTGATTAAACATAATATTACACTTAAACAGGCAGAAGGAGAGATTATTGGTAAATTGGTGTTTGCGGGGACTGATATTGGAGTCCCAAAGGTTCATATAGAGTGTTCTCCAAAATGGGATTTGGATAAAGGCACATCCACAACTAAATTCCCAGGCGGAGGATTTGGTTGGGATGATACTGATGATAATGGAGATTTTACAATATCATATCTTATGTGTGGTAGAGACTGGACTCAACAACCTGAACAGCTAGTTGATGGGTATTATGAATTAAGAGTCTTTTCAACTTTT
>CAYYAU010000100.1:0-5072 GCA_964469765.1 uncultured Clostridia bacterium
AGGTAAATATTTTCTAAGATTTTTATTTCACTCCGTTCATAAAAACCTAAGAAAAATGAAACCCCGCCACTACGGATTGGCGAGGTCTAACCCACCACTAAAAAACGGCGAGGTAAATATTTTCTAAGATTTTTATTTCACTCCGTTCATAAAAACCTAAGAAAATATTTTACAAAAATTTTACTTTTTATTTACAAATCTGACATATCTATCTGTTATAATCAAATTCTATAGTTTGTTACTTCCACATTAAAATACTTTAAAAAATAAAAATGCGTTATAAACTTATTTTTATACTCTTTTTATTGAATCTTTTTCCTATCATATGTCTTGCACAAATCTCTAATACTAACGTAGAAAATATAAAGTATGTGCCTGCTGAGGTTATTGTTAGATTCAGAAAAGGCTATTCAAAAAGAAAAATAACAGCATTTAATACATCTTATGGCTTATCCACAATAAAAGTATTCCCACATTTAAATGTGTTCCATCTAAAAGCATCTAAAAACCTCTCAAACCTAAAAAAGATTTTAGAATCATACAAAACCAATCCTAATGTTCTCTATGCAGAACCAAACTATATCTATTATCCATACTCAGTTCCTAATGATGAGTTATTGAGTAAACAATGGGCTTTATCTAACATTGAAGCAACAAGGGCATGGGAGATTGAAAAAGGAAAGGCTAAAATTATAATTGCCATTGTGGATACTGGCGTAAATTGGAACCACCCTGACCTTGTGAATAAAATATGGAATAACAAAAATGAAATCCCAAATGATTTTATTGATAATGATAACAATGGGTATACTGATGATATTAGGGGGTGGGATATTGCGGATAATGATAATGACCCAATGGATGAGTATGGTCATGGGACACATTGTGCTGGGATATCTGCTGCTGAATCTAATAACTTTATCGGTATTGCCGGGTTAGCACAAAAATGTACAATTATGCCAGTTAAGATTGATTCTTCTTATTGGGAAAGAAGCTTTACTGCTGTGGTATGTGCTGAAGGAATTATATATGCTGTTAATAATGGAGCAAATGTGATTAATATGTCTTGGGGAGGCCCTGCTGATTCTTATCTTATTCATGATGCAATTAGGTATGCCTATGATAACAATGTGGTTCTAGTAGCTGCTGCTGGAAATAGTAATGACGATTTTTCTGGATTCCCTGCTTGTTATAATGAGGTGATAAGTGTATCTGCTACTGACTATTACGATAAAAAGGCGTTTTTCTCATCTTACGGACCCTTTGTAGATGTTGCTGCTCCTGGTACTGAAATATTAAGTACATATAGAGACGCTTCATATGAATCAATGAGCGGAACATCTATGGCATCTCCTTATGTTGCTGGATTATCTGGGCTTATTCTTTCTTATAAGCCAGATTTGACAAATGAGCAGGTAAGACAGGCAATACGAATATCTGCTGATAATTTTGAAACCAATGAGTGGGACCCTTACTATGGTTATGGAAGAATCAATGCTTATAATGCATTAAGATATATTCAAACCACAACTCCGATAGAGATGAAAATAACTTCCCCTATTTCAGATGAGTTAGTAAATGGAGTTGTTGATATTAAAGGAACTGTCAATGGCCTAAACCTTCAAAACCATGAGATTGAATATGGAAAAGGCTTAACACCTAATCAATGGAATAAAACAGGTATATTTGTAACAGAATGGCCTGTAAAAAATGGACTTTTAGGAAAATGGCATACTGAAGACCTTGCTGAAGGGAGGTATACATTAAGGATTAGAGCATATAGCACATCTGGAAAAATCTATGAAGATAGAGCAGTTGTAATTGTAAATAAGAACTCTTCTACAATTAACTCTACCAGTAAACTTACCAACTCCCCTGTTCTCTATGACTTAGATAATGATGGAGCAATGGAGATTATCCAAATATCTAATGATTGGGATTTTGATCAGCTCAATATTTATAAATCCAACGGAACGAGTATTAACCCAGGTTGGCCCAAGAAGAATAAAAACTTCTGGTATGGCTGGGCATTACCTATTATAGGGGATGTTGATGGAAATGGGTTACCTGAGGTGTTATCTATTGTTGATACAGACGTGTATGGTTGGAAAGTGGATGGAACATCTATACCTAATTTTCCTATTAAAAATAAGGATGTATGGAGTAAAGTGTCTTTAGGAGATATTAATAATGACGAAAATCTTGAAATGGTCTTTGTGTCTATAGATGGATTTATGTATGTAATTGATAGTAAAGGAACCATCCTTCCTGGCTGGCCTCAGGAACTAAAGGGTTTTGATAGTTATACTGAGTCTGCTTGTGGTATTGCTGATATCAATGGAGATGGGTATAATGATATTGCAATTACAACTGAAGGTGGACAGGTATATGTCTTTAATCATTTAGGGGTATTACTTCCGGGTTGGCCACAAGTAATGGATGATGTGGGGTATTCAGAACTTGCATTAGGTGACGTTGATGGCGATGGAGAGATTGAGATTATTTGTGTATCTCCTGGTTGGTATTATAATAAACCAAGGGTCTATGTCTGGAAAAACAATGGAATTTTGCTTCCTGGCTGGCCTCAGGTCGTTGGGGGAAGACCAACTGCGCCCGTATTGGGTAATTTGGATTATAAAGGAGGTCTTGAAATATTAATAGGGTGTGCAGACCACAGAGTATATGTCTGGCATAGTGATGGTAGTTTAGTGACTGGATGGCCTCAACAGATTGATGATGCAATTACAATGCCACCTGCTATTGGTGATATTGATGGCGATGGAGAAAGAGAAGTCATTGTAAACGGTAATAGAGATAATAAGGTGTATGCCTGGCACTCCAATGGAGAAGTGGTTTCAGGTTGGCCAAAATCAACCGGTAGTTATAATATTACTACGCCAGCAATTGGAGATGTTACTGGTGATGGCCGGGTGGATGTAATAACAAGCTCAGCCGATGGGAATATCTACATTTTTCATTGCAAGGGAAATTATATTCCTGAAAATATTGATTGGGCTATGCGTTGTCATGACCCACAAAATAGTTGTTTTACTACATATAGAAAAAAATCAAAGAAACTGTTTTCATCCTTAGATAATGCGGTTGTATACCCAAATCCTTTCAAACCAAATGATAACAACATTCACACAGGCACATGGCAGCAGGGTATATACTTTTCAAACTTAACAGAAAACAACAGTATAAGAATTTATAATGTTGCTGGAGAATTGGTTGCGGAAATGAGAAAAAATGACCTATATAAAAATAAGTATCAATGGATTGTAGATAGAAAAATAGCAAGTGGAGTGTATATGTATGTAATAGAAGATGAAGATACTGATAAGAAGATTACAGGCAAGTTAAGTATAATAAAATGAAAAGATTATTTTGGTTGTTAATAATAGTGTTGAGTCTAAATAACCTTTATGGCTTTGGAGAAAATAATAAAGGCAAAACAGCATTTCAATCTCTAAAGATAGGAGTTGGCGCAAGACCTGTAGCAATGGGAGAGGCATTTACAGCAGTATCTGATGATATTAATGCAATCTATTGGAATCCAGCAGGAGTTGTAAATGTAGATTGTAATGAGCTATCAGTTATGTATATTAACTGGTTTCAAAAGATAAGTTATTCATCCCTTGCATTTGTCCATAATTTTATGCATAATATTGCGGTAGGGGTTTTCTTTTCTCAACTATCATATGGAAGGATTCCTAAAACAGAAGTCACTGCTGATGGCAGTTTAATTGATAATAATGAATCCTACACTGCTTATGACTTAATTGGAGGATTGTCTTCTGGAATAAAGGTTTCCGAAAATCTATTGTTAGGAGTAAATATTAAGCTCTTAACAGAAAAGATAGAAAACGAAAAAGCACAGGGTATAGCATTTGATATTGGGTGGCTATGGAATATCATAAAAAACAGGCTAAGATATGGAGTTTCTCTTAACAATATTGGAACCAACATAAGATTTATCTCTGAGAAGGATAATCTTCCTTTAAGTTTTAAGGTAGGATTGGCTTATATAAAACAAAAAAGATTTACAATTAGTTTTGATATGAGTATACCCTCAGATAATACTATGAGTGAACACATTGGGATAGAGTATTATCTATTCAAAAACTTCTGCTTTCGGGTAGGTTATAAATCAAATACAATTAGAGATTTAGGTGGGCTCTCAGGATTATCTGCTGGCGTAGGAATTAAATGGAAACATTTATCCATAGACTATGTGTGGGTTCCTTATGGGGAGTTAGGACAAACGCAAAGATGCGCTTTAAAATGTTCATTCTAAAGAGGCTAAAAATTTTACAAAAATTTTACATAATATTTACAAATCTGACATATAAATATGATATAATTAAAACAGATTTAAAAATTTAAGAAATAAATAAAACTTTTTCTTAAATAAAAAAGGAGGTGACTGCTGAAAAATAAAAATTTCAAAAATCAAAAAAGAAAAAATCTAAAGGGAGGTGACAAAGAATGAAGCGAAGTCTAATCTTATTTAGTTTAGTTTTGACAATGGTGGTTTTCATCTTAGGTGTTGCAAAAGCAGCAAAAGCAGAGTTTCATACTCTTGGTACAGAAAGTAAAACAGCATCCGTAACATTTATAGGTGAAGGCAAAATTGATATGGAGGTTTCCTTAATCCCTCTCAGAGCAGGGGCATCTACAGCAAAAATTACCTGGGAAAAAGCAAATGTCCAGCCTGGAGATGGATGGGTATATGCTGACCAGGCAATCAAAATTGATGGAAAGATTCATTCTCAATCTGGCTGGGGTATTCAGATTTATACACATAACCCAGATTATACTGGTGGTATTGACCATGCTGGGTTGATTAATCAAAGTGACAAATCTAAGAAACTCCTTATGTGCTGGAAAGTTATGGATGATGAATGGACAGTAGAAACTTCAACCGCTATGGGAGGTCCTGGCCCTCAGAATCCTATAGAGGTGGCTGACCCCGATGATCCAACTTTCCATTATTTTAGTAATAACTATCTCTGGTTTAAGGATGATACGAACGAAGACGACCCAAATACTTCTGAGAATGAGGAGTGGCA
>CAYYAU010000101.1:0-5004 GCA_964469765.1 uncultured Clostridia bacterium
TTTATTTCAGAAGTGGCTATCATTTCAATGTTTATTTTATTTTTTGCTAATACGTAAAACATCCGTGAAGCAACTCCACTATGAGTTCTCATTCCAACACCTACAAGAGACACCTTTGCTACATTTGGGTCGTATATGCAACCTCCTGCTTTTATTCTCTTTTTAACCTTATCCAATGCTACTAATGCCTTTTTTAAATCCGAGGAAGCAATAGTAAAAGAGATATCGTTTCTTTTTCTTCTTGCTGTGCTTTGAATAATCATATCTATATTTATGTGTTCCTTTGCTAAAGCTGTAAATAACTGAGCTGCAATTCCCGGTTTATCTGGAACATCAATAACCGACATTTTTACTTGGTCTTTATCATAAGTAACTCCACTGATTACATACTCTTCTATCATAGAAGCCTCCTGAGTTATAAGGGTTCCTTTATCATTCGAAAATGCGCAACGTATATGAAGTTCTACATTAAATCTTTTTGCAAGTTGAATAGACCGTGCCTGCATAACCTCTGCACCCATATCAGCAAGCTCAAGCATTTCATCATAAGAAATTCTATCTAATTTTCTTGCGTCAGGAACAATTAAAGGATTAGATGTATACACACCTTTAACGTCTGTATAGATTTCACATCTTTTAGCTTTTAATACAGCAGCTAAAGCAATTGCGGTCAAATCCGAGCCCCCTCTTCCTAATGTTGTTATATCAAACTCACTACTAATCCCTTGAAACCCTGCAACAATAACAATCTTATGTTTTTTCAAATATAACTTTATCTTCTCTGTTGAGATTTCTTTTATTCTTGCCTTTGTATGAGTTTTATCTGTAATAATACCAACCTGAGCCCCTGTTAAAGAAATTGCATCCTCACCTAAAGAATGAATAGCCATACTTAAAAGAGCAATAGACTGTTGTTCCCCAGTTGTTAGAAGCATATCTATTTCTCTTTCAGAAGGTGATTTACTAATTTTCTTTGCCAATGAGAGAAGATTATCCGTTGTATCCCCTAGAGCAGAAACAACAACCACTACTTTATCACCTTTTCTCTTTCTTCTTACAATTATCTTGGCTACTTTTTTAATTTTATCTATATCAGAAATAGATGAGCCACCAAACTTCTGAACAATTAAATTCATCTTATTAACTGCACTCCTTTTATATCAATGTTTAAAATCAGTGATTTACTTTTAATTCCTCCTTTTGAGAATGCCTTCCTCATAGATTCACTGATAAGTCTTTCCTTCTCTATAGCCAATGCTAAAATAGACGGTCCGGCTCCACTTAAAAAAACAGCTTTTGCTCCTCTCTTCAAAGCCACATCAAAAACCTCTTCCATACCAGGAATTAATCTTTTTCTATATGGTTGATGTATTTTATCTTGAGTGGCTAAAGAGAGAGCATCATAACTTCTCTCATATAAACATCTCATAAAATCTGCTACCCTTGAAATGTTAAATACCACATCGCTCCGTGAATACTTTTTTGGTAAAACCTCTCTTGCCTTTTGAGTATATAAAGAAAATTCCGGAATTAAAATAATTGCTTTAAATTCAGAGTAGACTTTTTTTAAATCTAATCTCCTAAAATAAATACCATTGTTTGAAAAACTACTTATTGTAATGCCACCTAAAAATGAACAAACAACATTATCTGAATGCCCTTCAAGTTGAGAACCAAGTAACAAAAGCTCCTTGGCATTCAGTTTGTTATTAAATATTGTATTAATTGCTGAAAGCGAACCTATTCTCGTTGCAGCACTTGAGCCAAGTCCTTTAGCTAAAGGAATTTTATTTTTTAATTTAATTTTTATAAATGGAACTGGTTTTTTTATCTTTTCTAAATACTTTTTTATTGCAATAAAGGATATGTTTCTTTTATCCTTAGGAATAATTTTTTCACCTTCACCAAAAACTTCAATAATTAAACCTTCCTTTTTAAAATCAACCTCTAATTCTATTTCATTGTATAAAGATAAAGCCATTCCTAAAACATCAAATCCACAACCTAAATTTCCACTCGTAGCAGGGACTTTTACTTTAATTTTTACTGTAGTGTTTTTTAATTTCTTATCCATTTTGTCACATTAAAAATTTGCCGTTTTTTATTTTCATAATCCAATCGCTCTAACGACATCTTTCAACCGAGGAATAACACTTCTTGGTTTTTTTACTGTCTTAACAGCAATATCAGGATCCTTTAGTCCGTGTCCTGTTAGAATACACACCACTTTTTTTTCTTTTTTGTTTTTAAAAAAGCCCTTTTTTACATATTTAAATAATCCTGCAATACTTGCTGCTGAAGCAGGTTCAACAAATATACCCTCTTCTTTAGCAAGGAGCTGATACGAGAAAATAATCTCTCTATCAGTTACAGTGTCAATTACGCCTTGGGATTCATCTCTTGCTTGTTCAGCGAACTTCCAGCTTGCAGGATTGCCTATTCTAATCGCTGTAGCTATAGTTTTTGGGGTTTTTATCGGATGACCTTTTACTATAGGAGCAGAACCTACTGCTTGAAATCCCATCATTACTGGAAGTCTTTTACCTTTTTTTCTATATTCTTTATAACCTTTCCAATAGGCAGTAATATTACCTGCATTTCCCACAGGCATAAATTGATAATGAGGTGCTTCTTTTAATACATCAATAATCTCAAATGAGGCTGTTTTCTGCCCTTCTATTCTATGAGGGTTTATTGAATTAACCACTGTTACAGGATACCTTTGGGAGATTTCCTTTACTAAAGAAAGGGCCTGGTCAAAATTCCCTTTAATTGCAATCACAATAGCATTGTGAATTAATGCCTGGGAAAGTTTACCTAACGCAATCGCTCCTTCTGGAATAAGAACAACCGATTTTAATCCCGCCTTACTTGCATAAGCAGATGCTGAAGCTGAGGTATTACCAGTTGAAGCACATATCACTGCTTTTGCTTTGTTTTCAACTGCTTTAGAGACAGCTACTGTCATTCCTCTATCCTTAAAGGAACCTGTAGGATTTAGCCCTTCATATTTCAAATAAACTTCAATATTTGCTTTTAAAAACCTTTCTAAATTCTTAGCCCTTATTAATGGTGTATTACCCTCTAATAAAGTGACAACAGGTGTTTTATCAGAAACTGGTAAATATCTCCAATATCTTTTAATTACGCCTTCATATACCATCTTCTACCTCGCTCATTTGTGTCTTTAAAGATTATATACTATTGTTCTTCCTAACTCAAGCAGTTTCTTTGTTTTCTTAAGCGATTCGGTCTCAGCATAAATCCTAATTAGAGGTTCTGTCCCAGACGGTCTTAAAAGAAGCCACCACTCATTTTTAAATATTATTTTTACTCCATCATATACCTTAATCTCTTTTATTTCCACTTTGTTAAATTTAGATGGGATATTAGATTTTACTTTTAATGAGAAACTCTCTTTTGAAAAAAACATCTTCGGGATAGTAATATCTTCTCTTAAAAAGTACGACTTCCCAAATTCACTTTCCATTTCATCTTTAATTTGAAAAAGTTTCTTGTTATATAAACTCAACATCTCAATAAATATTAAAGAAATCAGAATACCGTCTCTTTCAGGTAGATACCCCTTAATAGTAAAACCGCCGCTTTCCTCACCCCCGGTAAGAACATCTCCTTTGGAAAGGATATATTTAGCAATATTCTTAAATCCTACAGGCACTTCAACAAACTTCAAACCGTACCTTTTAGCAATTCTTTCACTTAAGTATCCTAGTGAGATTGCTTGAACAACGGTTCCTTTTTCTTTTCTTCCTCTCAATAAATATAAAAGAATCAAAGGAAAAACCAAATGAGGTGAATAGTAATTTCCTCTATCATCAACAATACCAATCCTATCACCATCTCCGTCAAGACCAATACCAATATCTGCCTTTTGTTTTAAAACCTCCTCTTTTAATTCTGAAAGATTTTTCTCAATAGGTTCTGGATTAATTCCTCCAAATAATGGGTTTTTTCTATTATGTAAAGAGATGATTCTTATTCTACTGTTTTGGAATATCTTCTCTAAATATCCTGAACTACTTCCATATAGATAATCAACAACAACCGTTAATTTTTTTCTTTTTACAAGGTCAAAATTAAAATATTTTTTAAGACCGCTCAAATAGCTATTTGTAAAGTCTTTATATTGTATCCTTTCTTCTTTAAATCTTAACTTCTTAATATCACGTATCTTTTTAATTTGACTTTCTATCTTAGTTGTTACATCCTTTCCTACAGAACATCCTTCTTTGCCTTTAATCTTAATCCCGCAGAAATAATATGGATTATGGCTTGCTGTAACCATCACTCCTCCTGAGAAATGCCTTTTTCTTATATTATACGAAAGTAAGGGCGAGGTTACTGAGGTCTTAGTCAAAACAACATTAATATTAAAAGAAGAAATCACCTTTGCAATCTCGCGTGCATACTCATCTGCTAGAAATCTATTGTCATAACCTATAATAATATCTTTCTCTTTTTTAAAATATTGGCCCATGGCAAAAGCAACCTTTCTTATATTCTCAAATGTAAAATCAGCTCCTATAACTCCTCTCCAGCCATCTGTTCCAAACTTTATTTCTTTATGCAGAGATAGTTTAAGGTTGGGGTCCATTTAAACTAATTCCTTTACCTTTTGTCCCTTTTCGGATGGGAAAAATAATATATCCTCATCTGTTTTTATTCCAGTTATATTCTTTAATCCAAACACGGTAAATCGCGAAGAACTTCTATTAACAAAAAAACAGTTTTTGCACTCAATATATCTTACCTCTCCATAGATAGAATTACCATCTTTATCCTTCGGAAAGTATTCTTTTAACCCCTCCCATGTGCCTAAATCATCCCAATCCAAATCCATTTTAATTACAACAATATTTTTGGTTTTTTCTAAAAGTCCATAGTCAATAGACTCTTCCTTTAAGGATGGATAAATTGCATTTATTTTATCTAAATTATTCTTTATTTTTCTTTGGATATAAGGTAAATACCTATCTACTTCCT
>CAYYAU010000102.1:0-4936 GCA_964469765.1 uncultured Clostridia bacterium
AGAGTAAATATCTACCAAGTTTTAAGAGAGAAATTGTATATGATGATATCTATTTCTCTTATGGAAGAAATGAGGTTCTTAAAGGGATAAATTTTAAAGTAGAAAAAGGAAAGATATTCGCAATAGTAGGACCAAGTGGAAGTGGTAAAACAACTTTGGTAAATCTTCTCCCTAGATTTTATGACCCACTTAAAGGAAAAATCTTGATAGATGGAGTTGATATAAAAAATCTAATTATTAAATCCTTAAGAAAGCAGATTGGAATAGTAACTCAGGATATAATACTTTTTAATGATACTGTAAGAAACAATATTGCGTATGGTAAAGAAAACGCTACTGATGAAGAAATAATTAATGCATCTAAAATTGCAAATGCGCATAATTTTATAATGAACTTTCCCCAAAAATATGAAACCATAATCGGCGAAAAAGGAGTAAAAATATCTGGTGGAGAAAAACAAAGGTTAGCCATTGCAAGAGCCGTTCTATCTAATCCTCAAATACTAATATTAGATGAAGCAACCTCTTCATTGGATACAGAATCTGAGATTCTTGTCCAAGAGGCTCTTGATAGACTTATGAAAGATAGAACCACCCTTGTAATAGCTCATAGACTTTCAACGATACGAAAGGCAGACTGGATTATTGTATTAAATGAAGGGAAAATTATTGAAGAAGGAAAACATCAAGAATTAATAAAGAACGATGGTATGTATAAAAAACTTTATAATTTACAATTCTATGTATAATAAAATTCTTTTTTATCTTTATGTGAAAAGGCAATAGATTTAGTTCTTGACTAATATTATTTTTTTTTGTAAATTTAAGAAAATAATAAATTTAAAAATTAATAATTGAGGGAAAAATGAAAAGGGGTTTTGTTGTTTTTACTTTTTTAGTTTTTTGTGTGAATGGACTTCTCATATCGGGAGTCAAGGTCGGTGAAGAAATAAGAATTAGAGCAAAAACGGTTGTTAATCAAAATTACGATAAAACTTTAAAAGATTATAATAACTACTTTGAGCAAAGAAACAGATTCTTTATTGAAGGAATTCTTCCAGAAGGTATTTCATTAAAGATAAAACTGCAAAGTGAAGGTTATTGGGGGGTCTCTTCTTCTAACTCTTCAATTATTGCCGATGACAGGTTAAATCTGTGGGTAGAAAATGCGTATATCAAGTTTACTCAAATTAAGGGATTTCCTATCGATTTAACAATAGGTAGACAACCTATTAGTTATAAAGATGGTTTGATTATAAATGATGATGCAAGAGGCTTTAATGCGATTAATATTGGGGTGTTTCTTCCATATAAAATTATCTCTAATTTTTATGTTATTAAAGCCAGAGAGAATTCCGGTGATACCCCAGGAAATTTCAGAGATAATAATGGCTATCTTTTAACTCTAAAAAGAAAGTGGAAAAAGAAAACCTTTATTTTTGATTTACTTTTATATAGTCTGTTAGAAAGAAACTATTTTCCCGATGAAAAAGAAAAGAAAAACTTTGTTGGTTTATGTCTTTCTAATAAATTGATCAAAGGTATAGAATATGGACTGGAAATAACAAAAGGCTGGGGAACAATTGAAAATAACAATTATAACAGTTTTGCTTATATCATTCAATCATCATTGAAAGCAGAAAGTGCATATGGAATGGGTAAACTTCATCTTGCTTATGCAAAAGGAAGCGGAGATAAATTAGACACCTCAAAAAAAGAGGATTTCTATTCTTCTTATATGCACATAGATGAAGAGAAGTGGGGTGAGTACTATTTAACACATAGAAACAATCCAGATTATTCCGTAATTAATCAAGAAGATAACACACTTACTGATTTAACAATCTTTAAAGTCGGTATTGAAATTAATCCAAAATTTAAGATTAACACTGAAATAGACTATTTTATATATAGTAGTCCCGGAAAAAATGTAATTTTGGGGGATGAATTTGATATTTGTGTTAAATATGATTATTCTACAAATGCTTTATTAAGATTAGTATATGGGATATTTATGCCTGATAAAGGAATTAAAGAAAAAGGTGACAATGCAACTAAAATTATGGCAGAGGTAGTTGTTAAATTCTAATCTAAAAATAATTACTTTTTACAGGAGGGAGTTGTGAAAAAAAATTTTATTTTATTATTAGTAACAGTGGTACTATGTGTTTCTTTTTTACCATTAAAAGCAGAAAGAATTAGTTTCGGTTTTTCCTCTGCTGAACTTGGTGGTCTTTCTTTGCGTTATTGGGGAAAGAAGATTGGTTTTGAAGGGATTATGGGTTTTTCTTTTCAAAAGAATAATAACGATTTTGTAATTGGTGCAAAGATATTGAAGAAATTAAAAACATCAAAAAAATTATATCTATATGGTGGGGGACTTACTGGTCTGGAGTTTAGTAAGGTTGCAGGTAATTCCACAACAGACTTTATACTGGGATCTTTGGGTGGTGTTGAGGTATTTCTTTGGGGACTTTCCAATCTAAGTTTTAAAACTGAAATAGGGGTTTCATTTCACACAAACAATTCAATCTTTAGAGTATTTTATGGAAATTGGGCAATCCATTATTATATTAAATAAAAGTTTTATATTATAGAGAAGAAAACAATATATTTTATAAACCCCACATAGTATTAAAAATAAATCCAAGCCGGCATTTATGAATACATACCCTCTTTATATTTCATTCCTTTGGCATATGCATCAGCCTTATTACAAAGACATTGTAGAAAACAGATTCTTTCTCCCTTGGGTGAGACTCCATAGTGTAAAAGACTACCTTGATATGCTTTTGATTCTTAAGGATTTTCCGGATATAAAATTAAATTTTAATTTTGTTCCTTCACTTCTAACACAAATTCAAGACTATTTAAACAATAACATCCCTGATATATTTTTAGACCATACATTAAAGGTTTCATCCGAACTTACTGATGAAGAAAAAAAATTTATATTAATTAACTTTTTCTCAGGTAATTGGGATAATCTTGTTAAACCTTTTCCAAGATATTATGAACTTCTCTTAAAAAGAGGACAATTTATACAAGAAGAAACTATTCTGGAAAAAGTAGAAGAGTTTTCTCATCAGGATATAACTGACCTTCAGCTGTTATTTAACCTTTCTTGGATTGACCCCTATTTTATAAAAAATGACAATTTTTTAAAATCTACGGTTAAAAAAGAAAGAAACTATTCAGAAAGAGAAAAAAAAGAGGTTATTAAAAAACATTTTGAGATTATGAAACAGATTATACCGAAATATAAAGAGATGCTTGAATCTAATAGAATTGAAATAAGTATAAGCCCATTTTATCATCCAATCTTACCCCTTTTAATTGATAGTAATATTGCTAAAGAATCAATGCCAAATGTAATTCTTCCTAAAGATAGATTTACTCATCCTGAAGATGCACAATATCAAATCAGAAACGCTGTTGAATTTTACGAAAAAACATTTAATCAGAAACCAAAAGGAATGTGGCCATCAGAAGGAGCTGTTTCACAAAGTATGGTTAAACTTGTTATTGAAGAAGGGCTAGAATGGATTGCATCAGATGAAGAAATTTTAGGTGCTTCTATTTTATCAAATCCTCATGATAAAGATTTGCTATATCAACCTTATACTGTTGAAGATGAAGGAAAGACTTTATCCATTATCTTTAGAAATAAGAAATTATCGGATTTAATAGGTTTTTCATACAGAAATATTCATTATAAGGAGGCTGTAAAACATTTTATAAAAGAATTAAATAACATTAGAGAAACTATTAAAAAGTTTCCAGGCCCTCATTTGGTGAGTATAATCTTAGATGGAGAGAACTGTTGGGAATACTATCCAAATGATGGTTGGGATTTTCTTTCTTATCTTTACGAAAAACTTAGTAAAACTCCTTGGATAAAAACTGTCAGAATTAATGATTATCTAAAAGAATTTCCACCTCAAAAAAAGATAGATTATCTTGCAAGTGGTTCATGGATAAATCGTAATTTTGGAATATGGATTGGTCATCCAGAAGATAATCTTGCGTGGGAATATTTACACAAAACAAGAAAGTTTATTAAAAACTATGAACTAAGTCATTCTGAAAATAGTGATAACATCTCAAAGGCTTGGCAATGTATATATATTGCTGAAGGAAGCGATTGGAATTGGTGGTATGGTGAAGACCACTCATCAACCTTTGATATAGAATTTGATTTTCTATTTAGAAAACATCTTATGAATGTATTTAAAATTTTAGATGAAGAAATTCCAGTTTGGCTTAAATTCCCAATTATTTCTAAAGAAAAACCTAAATATATTTTTAAACCTGTTGAGTTTATCTTTCCGGTATTAGATGGAAAAATAACCAGTTATTATGAATGGATATATGCTGGAGGAATTGAAATTGGTACCCAATCTGATACAATGCACCCTACAGATATCAAGCTTACCAAAATTTTTTACGGATTCAATATGGAGAATATGTATATAAGATTAGATTGGTTATCTTTAGAGGAGCTTAATTTTATCATTAAAATACATTTTATTTATCCTTACTTTAAGGAAATCTGGTTGAATCTAAAGGAAAAAAGAATGGTTTTATATGATGTTTCCCATAAATTAGAAATAATAAAGGAACTTTTAGATTTTGCTATAAAGGATATTATAGAAATTAAAATTTCCTTTTCAGATTTAAATGTCTTACCTGGAGAGAACATTGAGTTTGTAATTTCCATTTGGGACAAAACAATAGCATTGGAACAGTGGCCTAAAAAAGGAGTAATTAGTTTTAGGGTGCCTGATAAGGACTTTTTAATTGAACACTGGCAAGTCTAATTAGTTGACAAAACAGAAAAAAATCGGTATAATACTTAATAACATTTTATATTGTATTGTGAGGTGAAGAATGAAAAAAATTTATTTTATTTTGTTTAGCGCCTTATTTCTTATCA
>CAYYAU010000103.1:0-4786 GCA_964469765.1 uncultured Clostridia bacterium
TTTTCTGCTTCCTCCTTCCTCCATCCTCTATTTCAAAATCTTCTGATAATCCGGTAATCCTGTTCCAGCTGGAACTAAATGGCCAATAATAACATTCTCCTTAAGACCTTTTAACTCATCTTTTTCACCTAATAAAGCTGCATTCGTAAGCACTCTTGTTGTCTCCTGAAAACTTGCAGCTGAAATAAAACTTTCACTTGCCAGAGCAGATTTAGTTATACCTAAAAGAAGCGGCCTATATTTAATTGGTTTTCCTCCTTTTTTTCTAATCTTAATATTTTCATCTATCACAGTTGTTTTTCTCACCTGTTCACCCGGTAAGAAATTACTATCTCCACCATCTTGAATTCTTACATATGAAAGCATTTGTCTCACTATTATTTCTATATGTTTATCATTAATTTTTACATTTTGTAGTCTATATACCTCTTGAATCTCATTAACAAGATACTCCTGTACCTGTTTGTCTCCTTTTACTTTTAAAATATCATGAGGATTAATCGGCCCATCAGTAAGGGGAAACGCTTCTCCAACATAATCACCTTCATAAACAACAAGATGTTTGCCCGGCGGGATAACATACTCTCTTTCCATACCAGTTTCACTTCGGACAGTAACCTTAAAAGCCCCTTTCTTTGTTGTTCCTAAAGAAACCTTACCTTCAATTTCAGAGATAATTGCACTATTTTTAGGTGTTCTTGCTTCAAATAATTCTGAGACCCTTGGTAGTCCCCCTGTTATATCTTGAGTTTTTACTACTTCTTGTGGAATCTTCGCAAGAATATCACCTATATCAACAAGTGAATTATGCTCAATCACCAGGTGAGTATCAATTGGAAGAAGATAGTCACCTAATTTTTTATTTTGCGAGTCTACAATAACAATCCTTGGTCTTAGATTCTCAAATCTATATGCCATAATTACTCTTTCTCTAAGCCCTGTACTTCTGTTAATCTCTTCTCTTAAAGTAACCCCTTCTACAATATCTTCAAGTTTTGCTTTTCCTTTCACTTCAGAAATAATTGGAAGAGAGTAGGGATCCCACTCTGCAATCAATGTTCCTTTCTTCACCTTATTTCCAGAAGAAACTCTTAACTTTGCACCGTAAGGAATAGATTGATATTTTTCTTTTATAGTTTTTTTATTTAAAGGCTTTATAAAAATTTCAGCATTTCTACTTACTACAATAAGTTCTTTATTTTTATTTTCAATTGTCCTGACATTATGAAATCTCACTACCCCATCTTCCTTAGTAACTATGGATGACTTCAAAATCACTCTACTCGCTGTTCCTCCAATATGGAAGGTCCTTAAGGTAAGCTGTGTCCCTGGTTCACCAATTGATTGAGCCGCAATAATACCAACAGCTAACCCTTTTTTTGCAGGTTTTCTACTACTTAAATCTAAACCATAACATTTACTGCACACTCCATATGAAGCTTCACATGTCAATACTGACCTAATCAGAATCTGTTCAATCCCTGATTGTTCAATCTTTTTAGCTTGTTCTTTTGATATTAACTGTCCTGCTTCTATAATTACCTCATCCGTTAATGGATGTACAATTCTATTTATACTATATCTTCCTTCAATTCTTTCAGATAATGCCTCTATGATATCATCTCCTTCTTTCAATGCACCAACCCTGACACCATTCATTGTTCCACAATCATCACAAGTCACGACAACATTATGAGCCACGTCAACCAGTCTTCTTGTTAAATAACCAGCATCAGAGGTCTTTAGTGCTGTATCAGCAAGACCCTTTCTACCTCCATGAGTAGATATAAAATACTCCAACACAGTAAGACCTTCTCTAAAGTTTGACTCTATAGGTGATTCTATAATTTCTCCAACCTTTCCAGTAATCTTTTTTTCAGGACGAGCCATAAGACCTCTCATTCCTGCAAGCTGTCTAATCTGTTGCCTTGACCCCCTCGAACCCGATTCTGCCATAAGATAAATAGAGTTAAACTTCGGCCTATCTGGAGAAAATGGCATATCCTCTTCTTGTTTTAATCTATTAAACATAATATCAGAAACCCTATCGGTTACATGTGTCCAGATATCAATTACGCTATTGTATTTTTCTACCTCAGTAATAATACCTGCTTTATAATTTTCTTCAATCTTTTTAACTTTGATTCTTGCTTTTTTAATAATCTCTTCTTTTTCAGGTGGCACCTTCATATCATTAAGACCAATTGATAAACCAGAAATAGTTGCATAGTGAAAGCCAAGTGCTTTTATGTTATCAAGCATATTCACAGTAAACCAGTTTCCTAATTTAAAGAAGCATTCTTCTACGATTCTTCCCATAACCTTTTTATCAATGGTCTCATTAATAAATCCTAACTCTTTTGGAATGACCTGATTAAAAATAACCCTTCCAACTGTGGTGTAGTCACTCCATTTATCAACATCGGTAAAATCATCTTTTGTCCAACCATCATCTTCTCTAATTTGATTAATACCCCTTACTTTTATTCTTGCATGTAAATCAACTCTATGTTGTTGGAATGCAACAATAACCTCATCAATATTTGCAAATATCTTTCCTTCTCCTTTTACACCCTTTTTAATCTTGGTTAAATAACAACATCCCATTACAATATCCTGGGTAGGGGTAACAATTGAATTACCATTTGCAGGAGATAAAATATTATTTGAAGTTAACATCAAAAGTCTTGCTTCAAGCTGAGATTCAATAGATATTGGAATATGAATAGCCATCTGGTCTCCATCAAAATCAGCGTTAAACGCGGTACAAACAAGTGGATGAAGTTGTATCGCTTTACCCTCTACCAGTACCGGTTGAAAAGCTTGAATACCCAATCTATGTAATGTTGGCGCTCTATTGAGCAAAACTAAATGAGCCTTTACAACTTTCTCTAAAATATCAAAAACAACAGGCGTTCTTTTTTCCAACTCTCTTTTAGCACTTTTTAAGGTGTTAACATACCCTTGTGTAATAAGTTCTCTTAAAATAAATGGTTTAAATAACTCTAATGCCATCTCTTTTGGAAGACCACACTGAGGATAATTCAAATGAGGGCCAACAACAATAACGGATCTACCTGAATAATCAACCCGTTTACCTAAAAGATTCTGTCTGAACCTTCCTTGTTTTCCTTTAAGCACATCTGAAAGTGATTTTAATGGTCTATTACCAACTCCATTTACAGTTTTTCCTCTTGCTCCATTTTCAATTAATGCATCAACCGCTTCCTGTAAGAGTCTTTTTTCACTATGAACCATTACAGGAGGAGCCTTTAGGTTTAGTATGTGTTTTAATCTATTATTTCTATTGATGATTCTTCTATAAAGGTCATTTAAATCTGAAGAAGCAAATCTTCCTCCTTCTAAAGGAACCAATGGTCTAAGGTCAGGAGGAATAACTGGGATAACATCTAAAATCATCCATTCAGGTCTGGTATTAGTTTCTATAAATCCATCAATCACTCGAAGTTGTTTAACTAACTTTGTTTTCGTAACCTGTGATGGTTCTTTTTCAATCTCTTTTAATAACGTCCCTTTTAATTTATAAAGATCTATCTCACTTAATAATGTCTTTATGGCTTCAGCACCAATTTCTGCTTTAAACTTGTTTCCATATTTTTCTCTACATTGTTGATACTCCTCTTCAGTAAGGAGCTGTTTTTTCTTAAGTTCTGTATTGCCAGGAGTTGTGACAATATAACTCGCATAGTATATAACTTTTTCTAAATCTCCTAATTTCATATCAAGAATTAGCCCAATTCTGGAAGGTGGTTTTCTCAAAAACCAAATATGCACAACAGGGACAACAAGTTCAATATGACCCATTCTTTCTCTTCTTACTTTTGATTCAGTAACCTCAACTCCACATCTATCACATATTACTCCTTTATTCTTTGGCCATTTATACTTACCACAACTACATTCATAATCCCTCACAGGTCCAAAAATTCTCTCACAAAAAAGCCCCTCCCATTCAGGTTTAAATGTTCTATAGTTTATTGTTTCTGGTTTTTTTACTTCACCATGTGACCATGACCTAATCTGTTGCGGAGAAGCAAGAGTTATCCTTATTAATTTAAAATTAGAAAAATCTAACTCTTCTTTATATTTTCTCTTTCTTAACGGCATATTACGACTCCTTTTCTAATCTCACATTCAAACCAAGTGCTTGCAACTCTTTTACAAGCACCTTAAATGACTCAGGAACACCTATATCTTCAATAGTTTCTCCTTTTATTATTGATTCATACATTTTTGTTCTTCCAACAACATCATCGCTTTTCATTGTTAAGAACTCCTTCAAAGTATAGGCAGCTCCATATCCTTCTATAGCCCACACTTCCATTTCGCCAAATCTCTGACCACCAAATTGAGCCTTCCCTCCAAGTGGCTGATGGGTAATTAAAGAATAAGGACCAATTGACCTTGCGTGAATCTTATCCTCCACAAGATGGATAAGTTTCATAAGGTACATATATCCAACCGTTACCTTTCCTTCTAAAGGAAGACCGGTTCTTCCATCATACAAAACAGCTTGACTATCTTCAGGTAAACCAGCTTTTTTAAGGTGTTCTTTTATATCATCCTCCACGGCGCCATCAAACACTGGGGAAATCATCTGCAAATTAAGTTTTTTTGCAGCCCAACCTAAGTGTGCCTCTAAAATTTGTCCGATATTCATTCTTGAAGGGACACTCAAAGGATTCAAAATAACATCTATTGGAGTCCCATCTGGTAAGAAAGGCATATCCTCTTCAGGTAAAATTCTGGAGACAACACCTTTATT
>CAYYAU010000104.1:0-4758 GCA_964469765.1 uncultured Clostridia bacterium
ACAAGAGATTCCGAAATATGTGGAAAATGGGCTATTTGACGTAGGAATAACTGGTTATGATTGGATACTTGAAACAAGAGCAAAAGTAAAGGAGATTTGTCAGTTGGTATATGCAAAAACAGGTTACACGCCAATAAAATGGGTGATTGCTGTTCCTGTAAATTCAAAGATAAACTCTCTAAAGGACCTTAAAGGAAAAAGAATTGCTACTGAACTTGTTAATGTAGTTAAATCATATTTAAAAAAGAAAAAAATTAAGGCTTTTGTAGAATTCTCATGGGGAGCAACTGAAGCAAAAGCAGGAAAACTTGTAGATGCAGTTGCGGAACTTACAGAAACAGGCAGTTCCTTGAAAGCAAATAATCTGAAAGTTATAGATGAGGTTTTAAAGTCAACTACCCGATTAATTGCCAATCCCCGTTCATTGACTGATTTATGGAAAAAAAGGAAAATAGAAAATCTTTCAATACTTCTTCAGGGAGTACTAAATGCAGAAAAGATGGTGGGATTAAAAATGAATATAAGAGAAGAAGATTTACCCAAGATACTAAAGATTCTTCCCGCTTTGAAAAGACCAACAATCTCTAATCTAAGTATAAAAGGATGGATAGCTATAGAGGTAGTGTTAGATGAAAATATTGTGAAGAGGATTATTCCTGAGTTAAAAAGAAATGGAGCAGAAGGTATAATAGAGTATTCGTTAAATAAGATTATCTATTGATGAAGTGTATAAATGGAACCCCTTTTCCTTTCTGTAGAGAAGGATAAAATAATTAACGAGAAGAAAGAGTCCATTCACCTAAAAGGTGTCAACTTAGGTGGGTGGTTAATGATGGAAGGATATATCCTTTATGGCAGGAATATTCCTGAACATCAATTTAAAAAGAAGTTTGAAAACAGATTAGGAAGAAATGAACTGCTTACCTTTGAAGATTTATATTACAGTAATTTTATCACCGAGAAAGATATCAAAAGGATTTCTCAATTAGGATTCAATTGTGTAAGGATTCCTTTTAATTATAGAATTTTAAAAGAGTGGATAAAAGTATTAGATAATGTAATATATTGGGCAAAAAAATACAAGATATATGTAATTTTAGATATGCATGCTGCACCTGGCTGTCAGAACCCAGATTGGCATTCTGATAGTAATGGTAGAATTAGACTTTTTAAAAATAAAAAGTATCAGGATAGAACCATTCAATTATGGGATTGTATTGCGAAAAGATACAAAAATGAAGGGACAATAGCTGGCTATGACTTATTAAACGAGCCTGTGGTGAAAAATCCATATAAAGATTTAGTTCCTTTTTATAAAAGGTTAATTACGACAATAAGAGAAAGTGATATAAATCATATCATCTTTTTAGAGGCAAATAATTGGTCAATAGACATTGAATGTTTAAAAAAGATTAATTCTGTTAACCTTATTTATAGTATCCATTTCTATCCTCCCATTGATTTTACATTCAACTTTGTAAGAAATCTTAGTTATCCTGGCATTATTGGAAAAACTTTCTGGGATAAGAAAAGACTAAAATCTTTATTAAAGAGGTATTATTCTTTTTCTAAAAAATTAAAAATACCAATCTTTATTGGTGAATTCGGAGTTAATTTTCGTGGTAAAAAGATATATGGTGAGTGTAGATGGGTTAAAGACTGTATAGATATTTTTGAAGAGTTTGGTTTTCATTGGTGTTATTGGACCTTTAAAGCAGTAAGTAATAGTATTTTCCCAGATGGAATATACCAATATGAAAACAACCCCCCTTGGATAAAAAGGCAAGGTCCTGTTATGGGATGGGAAACACTTCTGTATTTATGGAAAGAAAAAAGAAAGGAGATTATAGATTCATGGAGAACAGAAAGTTTTGTTAAGAATTCTCAAATTATAAACGTATTAATTCCACAAAGCAGAGAAAAAAGGAGGAGATAAGATGATTGATGTAAAAAAGGTTGAAACTAAAAAGGAATTAGAAGAGTTTGTTAGGTTTCCCTGGAGGATTTATCAAGGTAATCCTTATTGGGTACCTCCGCTTATAAGTGAAGTAAAGGAGATTCTTGATACTTCAAAAAATCCTTTTTGGGAACATGCATATAGAGAGCTGTTTTTAGCAAGAAAAGAAGAAAGGGTTGTTGGCAGAATTGTTAGTATTGTTGACGATAATCACAATAAATTCCATAATGAGAAAACAGGATTTTTTGGTTTTTTTGAGTCAATAGATGATAATGAGGTAGCGTTAAAGCTTTTATCCACAGCAGAAAAATGGGTAAAGGAAAAAGGAATGACCGTAATAAGAGGGCCTGTTAATCCAAGCTTGAACGATGAGTGTGCATTTTTGTTAGAAGGTTTTGATAAACCACCTGTTGTGATGATGCCGTATACGCCAGCTTATTATCTAAAATTAGTAGAACAGTGTGGTTATTATAAAGCAAAGGATTTGTTAGCCTTGCTAAAGAAAAGAGAAGACGGCATTCCTAAACGTATTGTAGATATGGTAGAGAAGGTAAGAAAAAAACTCGGAGTAAAAATAAGACCTGTTGATTTAAGACATTTTGATAGAGATATTCAGATTTTAAAAGAAATCTATAACTCTGCCTGGGAGAGAAACTGGGGGTTTGTACCAATGACTGATAAGGAGATGGATTATACTGCCAGGAAACTTAAAACGTTTGTTGATCCTGATGTGGCTCTTTTTGCAGAAGTAAATGATAAACCAATTGGTGTTGTTATTAGTGTGCCGGATATTAATCAAATATTAATTAAATTAAATGGAAAATTAGGGCCTATTGAAGTTTTAAAATTTCTTTATTATAAAAAGAAAGTAACAGGAGTAAGAAGTTTAATTGGTGGTGTAAAGAAGGAGTATAGAAATACAGGGATAATTGCTCTTCTTTATTATGAAACAGAGATAAGAGGAAGAAAGAAGTATGAATGGAGTGAACTTGGTTGGAATTTAGAGGATAATGATTTAATTAATAGATTTGATATGGCGATTGGCGGAAAGATTTATAAAAAATACAGAATTTATGAGAAGAAAATAGAATGATTATAATTTTTCAAATAGAACAAGCACCTCTTGATACGCAGTGTTAGGGAAACAATCAAAACTTTGTATCTTTGAGATGTTATAATATTTAAGTAAGAGCCTTGAGTCCTGCGCTAATGTGGAGATATTACAGGATAAATATACAATTCTTTTTGGCTTAAGGTTTACTACCCTTTTTATGAGTTTGGGATGAACGCCTGCCCTGGGGGGGTCAAAGATTATTATATCAGGGAAAAAAGGAAGTAATTTTATATCTTCTGCTTTTTTCTTGATAAATCTAATATTCTCAACTCCATTCAATTTAGCATTTTCATAAGCATCTTTAATTGCCTCTTGGTTCTGTTCAATAGCAATTACCTCCTTAACTGAGTCAGCTAAGAATATTCCAATTACCCCTATTCCTGAATAAAAATCAATAATTTTTTCATTTCCATTAGGAGCAAGCCATTCCTTTATCTTTATTAGTATTTGCTCAAATATTGATGGATTAATCTGAAAAAAAGAAAAAGGGGAGTATTTAAAAGTATAATTAAGTATTTTTTCAGTAATGTGTGTGTTGCCATAAAGGTGTTTTATCATATCTTTTCTTACAACCATTGCGGGTGAATCGTTTATTGTCCATAAAACTCCAAGGGGATTAAACTCTAAAATCTCATTTAACAGTTCATCTTCTCTAAAGGAGTCTTGAGAGCTTGTTACTAAGTTTATAAATACTTTATTTAAAGCAAAACTTTTTCTTAAGGAGATATTTCTTAAAAACCCTTTATGGAAAACTGGGTGAAAAGAACGTTTAGAAATTTTTTTAAAGAATGTTTTAATCTTCTGTGAAATCTTAACAAACTCTTTTGGAGCTAAAAAACAATCCTCAATATTTAAGATGTCTTTAAATGACCACTTTTTGTTAAATCCTAATATTAAATCACCCTTCTGTTCAGCAAATGTTAATTCTATTTTATTTCTGTATCTTAATGGAAATTTAGAAGGAAAAAGAGGAGGGAGGTAATCTTCGTCTATATCTAAAGAAGAAAAGGCTTTTCTTAATATTTTGTGTTTTTCAATTAATTGATTAGAGTAATCTAAATGTTGGAAACTGCATCCGCCACATTGGGCAAAATAGGGACATACAGGTTTTACTCTGATGGGAGAAGGGATAAGGACCTCTTCTAAATGTGTAAATATGGTATCTTTTTTTACTCGTATAACTTTTGCCTTGACCTTTTCGCCAGGGAGAGCTCCTAAGATAATTACCGGTTTATTATTAAAACTCCCTTTTCCTAACCCTTCCAATGATAAAGAATCAATGTTGAGTTCAATATATTTTTCCTTCATAGAATAATTCTAAATTAAACAAATTAAAATGTAAAGAAATTTATTTATATGATAATTATTGACCTTTTTCTTATTTTATATTATAATACAATAAAATGAGAAGTTTCAACTCTTTATATAAAGAAACAAAAACAGATAGACGAAGAAATCCAAGGGTAAATTTAAATTGGGATTGTATAATATACATCCGAAAACAGCATAAGATTAAAGTGGGTCTCTTAGATATAAGTGAAGGAGGGTTGTGTTTTCAGAGTAATTCTAATTTCCCAGTAAATGAAGTCTTTAGTATAAAGATTGAACTGCCGGGTGGTAAGCCTTTTAGAGCTATAGGAAGAATTGTTTGGAAAGAGAAGACACCTTATCTTAACACCTATGGTGT
>CAYYAU010000105.1:0-4705 GCA_964469765.1 uncultured Clostridia bacterium
TCAATCTCCTTTTTTAAATAATCTTCTTCATTAAATACCTCAATCTTTCTTTTTTCTTGTAACTGTTCATCCCAATTAAATGAGCCTATCTTATTTCTAAGAGCAACTATTTCATCCAACAATCTTCTGTAAATATCTTTTTTCTCATTGTAATATTTTTCCGTTTCTTCAATTGCTGATAATATGGGTAAGAGAGCCCCTCTTATCTCTTTTAATTCCTTCCTAAACTTATTTTTCTGGTCTTCTGTATTTTTTATTTGGACAGAAATCTCATTTATTTTTTCAGTTAATTCTTTTAGAATAAATTTCTTTTCTTCAATTTCATTCCTTGAAAGATTGATTCTTTCATTAATCTCTTGTCTTCTATTACTACTTAAACTAATTCTCTCTTCAGCTCTCCCGGCTTCCTGTTGGAATGAAAAAAATTCTTGCTGACATTGAGAAAATTCTTTCTCTTTATTAAGGAGTTCTGCTCTTAATTTTACAATTAAAGACTCTTTTTTATCAATTTCACTTTGGTGTCCTTCTATTTCAACTGTTAAATTATTTACTTCCGTTTCTAAATTTTTAACATCATTCTCAATTTTTTTAAATTCTCTTATCAATTGGTTAATTTCTATTCTTTTTAACTCATCCTTAAACTTTTGGAATTGTCTTGCTTTTCTAGCTTGGTATTGTAAAGAAGAAACATGCTTCTTTAATTCCATCATAATATCAGAAATTCTGGTTAAATTTAATCTGGTTTGTTCAAGTTTTCTTAAAGCTTCATCCTTTCTCATTTTATACTTACTGATTCCT
Source organism: uncultured Clostridia bacterium (assembly GCA_964469765.1). GTDB lineage: Bacteria > UBA6262 > WVXT01 > CAYYAU01 > CAYYAU01 > CAYYAU01. Next base: position 799 of record CAYYAU010000105.1, read on the forward strand.
GCTACTTCTTCAAAGATAAACCTTCTATCCTCTGCTTTACAGTTAATTAATGTTTCTACTTTTCCCTGCTCAATTAAGGAATAACCTTTTCTTGCAATACCCGTATCTAAAAACAACTCAAGAATATCCTTTAATCTGCAAGGACTATTATTCAGTAGATATTCGGATTCTCCTGAACGAAACAGTCTTCTTGTTATTGAAACTTCTGAATAATCAATAGGAATTCTTCCTTCAGCATTATCAATTACCAGTGTTACCTCTGCCATTGAAAGAGGTTTTCTGGTTGTAGTTCCATTAAATATCACGTCATTCATTTGAACTCCACGAAGTTCCTTTGCACTTTGTTCCCCAAGCACCCAACGGATGGCTTCAACAATATTAGTTTTACCACAACCATTAGGACCGACTATACCCGTGGTTCCAGGTTCAAATTCTAATACTGTATGTTCAGCAAATGACTTAAAACCAAATAATTCAACCCGTTTTAAATACATCAAGCTTCCTCACTATCTTTTGTTTTATAATATTATATTTTGGTATGTTTTGGTAGATATTATATTACACCTTCCTGAAAAAGTCAAGAAAATTTAAAAATAAGCAGAAGTGATGGTCAGCTTGTTATCAGCGTTGCTCTGCTTCTATTTTTTTATTAGGCTTGTCTCCCCACTGCTTCTTTTTGTTTTTTCTCTTTCTCAATCTGTGGCAATGTTTTTCTTCCCGGTAATATACTTTCCATTACTGCTTTTATTAAATTTTGCAATTTAATAATCCGAACCTTATTAAGGATCTCTTCCGGAGTAAGCTCACCATCCCATAACTTTATATTTGGTGTTAAGATTGAAAGTTGGCAAATAGAGGCTTTATTCATTCTATTTTCAATCATATTATAGAATCTACCTACATCAATTCTTGTATCAAACATTACTCTCTTTTCTCTTAGTTCTTTTTCTATTAATATCAACTCTGACTTTATAAATCTTCTTACAATCTCTTCTTTCTTATTAATTGTGTTTACATCACATATGAATATCTTGTTTTCTATATCTCTGGATGTATCTTCTTTTTCATCCGTGTTAATCATTGTCTTTACAAGCCACCCGAACTCAATTCCACTGTTCTGTCCCAATCTCTTCTCAATATACAGAATATAATCCATAAATTTAATTAAACTATTATCTATAAATAATTTATTCTGATTTAAGTTATCTATTATCTGAATCGTTTTCCCTTCACCAGTAATTGCCTTTATACCTATTTTTTTCAAAATAGGAGCAAATTCCTCAACAAACTGTTGAAATGTAGAGTTACTTTTTTCTTGTAGTTGACGTATCAACATACTTAACTCTTCATCAAGACTATTATATGAAATTAGTTCTTTACCATCTCTACCATTTTGTATTTGTATATTTGGACTCCATGCCAAAAGATTGTCATTATCCACACTATGGAAGTTTTTAGGTTGACTCAAGCTAACAAATCCAGATTGTCGTCTGATTTTTTCATACTCTTTTAGAATCTTTTCTCCAGTATTCAAACCTTTCTCATTAGCTCTTGCAATAACAATATTAATGTGTTCAGGTATCGCATCTGGATATTTAGATAAAACAATCTGTCTAATTTGGGAAGAGTTCTTACTAATGAACAAACTAATTTTAGTTTCTTTTAATTTTCTTTCGCACTCTACAATCTTTAAGGACTCATCTACTAATTCAGGTGAGTTAGAATATTCATTGGTAAATGGCATCTCGGGTTTATTTACATCCATACCATTACAGAGTCTAAAACCAAACTCTTTGGAAAGCCTTTTTATCATTTGTATCTCTTGTTTCGTATTTCTATCTGGCATAAATGCAATACCGTTAATTCGCAAGAATTTAAGATAAGTAAAGAACTCTTTTATATTTCTCTTTTTTTCTGCTTCGCAGAATCCACCACCAAGATATGGATAATATACTAACCATCCTTGTGAATGAGCGTATTCAATTATTTCTTCAAGTGATGGACACTCTTTTTCAGTAGTAGGGTTCATTACTTTTAAAGGTTTGACCATATTTTCACGAAGGAAAATAACAAACTCTTTTTGAGATAAGTTAGTAATTTCATTTTCTTTTTCTTCAGGTAAATGAATAGGTTTAAAACCTATTCTCTTTTCATTGGCTACTCTATAAGATTCTTTATTAACCTGGTTTATTAAGAGCCTTGTAAACTTTGCTCTTTCGGATTTATCTTTATAGAGTAATCTAATCCTTTTTGTAATTGCTTCTGCTAAATGTCTTTCTGTAGGGTTGTTTTTCTCGGTTAATGGCTTCACATGTTCGTTATAATCTAAATCAAGATGAACTGCTAAATTGTTAACACAGATGTTATTTAAAGTATCTATTGTTTCTATAAATCTCTTTCTTTTAGCCTTTCTTATATCAGCAAAAAATTTATGCTTTCGGTATTCAGAAATTCCATGTAAACATATATAGGCTTCAGACACATTAGATGGAGAATTAATTGTCATCTTACTAAATTGGGGATGCTTTATAGTTGCCCTTACCTCGGCACCTAAACTTGCGTTCTTAAATCCTAAAATCTTAGAAGCTTTCTTAAATTCAATATCTCCCTCAATCGTGTCATGGTCAACAATCCCAACCACCTTTAACCCTAATTGGTAACCTCGCCATAATGTTCCTGTAGGATAATACGGACTATATGAATATTTCGTATGACAATGCTGAAACACATCAGAAACTGGATAAGGTTTTGGAATAAGACCTTTGTTCTCCATTTTCTTTAGTTTCCGTAGAGCAGACAATCTCTTTCTCATATTTTTGTGTGCTAACTGAATCTCTAATCTTTCTTTTTCTTCTTTTATTTTATTACTTATATTAAATGGGAACAGTATCAACAACCTTCCTTGCTTACACTTCTCTTTAACATTTTTAATATTAAACCGTCCACCCTCCTCAGGAATAAAGACTTCTTTTGTTTTGAGATCATATACAATTTCATTTTCACTCAAAGAAAATGGAATATTCTTTTTGATTTCTAATTTTTTCTTATTAGATGTAAGCCAAAGTTCTTCTCTTTGCCAGTGCAGTTTCTGTTTTGTTTTTTTAATCTTTGATTCATCTTCACTCTCTTCTGCTTCTTTAAACTCTTCTAAAGCCTTTTTATATTTGTCAAGTCTATTTAAAAATAATTCTGTGTTTTTATCATCAATACTAGCTAATGGTTTTCCACGAATTGTCTGTATGATATTTACTCCCGAATGGACTGCAAAAGGCATAAGTAAAAACCACAAATTGTTTGTTAGAACTTTTATAAGTGATGAAGAAAGATAATCTGAAAAATATGGAAAAATAAATGAAAGGGTATAGGGAAAGATAACTGCTAAAGAAGCTACTATCGCAACAACAGATGGTGGAGCACGTTCTCCTTCCGGATGTGCTTTTATGAATTTATATCCTGTCCAGATATTTAATAATATTAGCGAAGCCAATCCTAAAATTGGAGAAAACACATACACCATACTCCCTATTGCCAGAGGAAAACCTCTATATCCTACAATGAAAGATGCCCATCCAATTTCCCTAAATCGCTTCTTTATATTTTTAAAATTGTTTTCTGAAATTTTTCCAAAACTTTTTAAAAACCAAATCAAAGGATACGTAATGGTATAACCAATAATACCAAGTTCCTCAACAAAAGGACCTACAATTAGTTTATACCATTGTATTTTTCCAAACCTTCCAAACAGTTTTTTTAAAGATTTAATTAGACCCTTGGAATGTAAGTTTGGGTTTTGGGTGGAGTTTACGGTCTTTAAAGATAAAAATAGGTTTTCTTTAGAAAGTTCTTCATAGTAATGTTCGATAAATGCTTTTGGTAGAAGTTTCCTAATTACAGGAAGCATCAGATA
>CAYYAU010000106.1:0-4691 GCA_964469765.1 uncultured Clostridia bacterium
CTACCCATATGTAAGTTGTGTCTACAGCACTACAACCTTAACAACAACAACCTGGATTGATACAGATGTTATTGACGGTAAGAGTTATTATTATGCAGTTTCTGCGTATGATATATCAGGGAATGAGAATCCAAATATCTACTCATCTTTACAGGGAAAGCCTTTAGATGATGTTCCTCCAGATAAACCAACTTCATTTTCATCTGCATTAACATCAAATGATGGAGAGATTAAACTTACCTGGTCTAATCCTTCAAATAATGATTTTGGTGGAGTTTTAATAATACGCAGTAGTATTACATTTCCTTCCTATTCATCTCCAGGGAACAACAATCCCCTTTTTGACATAGGACAAGGTCAGATTATAAAAGTAAATGATAATCTTTTAGAGTTTGCAATATTCTGTTCATCAGCAAGTTCTTTTATTGATACAGGGTTAGCCAGTGAAACTACATATTATTATAAAATCTTTTCTTATGATAAACATACATATAATAATTTCCATAACTATAGTATTTCCTCCTCTACAACCTTTTGTACTACAAGTGATTTTATAAACCCGGAAAGCAATTTGATTTTAGATGTTGAAAATAAAGAAGATAATGAAGGAACCTTAGTGATTCATTGGAGTTCATCAACTGCATCTGATTTTGCTGGTTATCATATATACCGCTCAACTTATAAGTTTTATTATTCAAATGAATCTTTAGTTTCACTTATAAAGACAGAAACAGATATCTCTTTAACAACTTACACAGATACAACAGTTACTGACAAGATAAGATACTGGTATGGCGTTAGTGCTTATGATATCTCTGGCAATGAGAGTAAAAGTATTTCTACAGTTGATGGGGTATCATATGATAATCTTTCTCCTGGAGATGTTTCTTTATTTAGTTTAAATACTCAAGTGGTTAATAATAAAAATGTCGTATATTTATCCTGGAACAATCCATCAACTTCAGACTATTTAGGAACAATTATTGTAAGAAAAAAAGATTCTCTACCAACATTTCTTCCGATAAATGGGATAAGATATTTGAATTTACAGCAGGTTGTAAAGGATGAGTTTATTGTCTATGTATCTTCAGGAAAGTCTTACACAGATACGGATTTAGAAAAGGATACTACATACTATTATAAAGTATGGGCATATGATGATAGCTTTAATTACAGTGTAAATTATGTCTATTCTTATATACATACCTTTAAATTTGTTATACCGCTGATAAATCATCAGCAGGAAAATACTGTAACAGCTTCAGATAATAAGACAAAGGTGATAATTCCAGCAAACGCCCTTGATGAAGATGGTTATGTTATAATTAATTTAGATGCACACACCTCTCCTCGTTCGGTTAATGTAGATGATATATCTATAGCCAATGCATATATATATTCAAATGAGAAGTTGTATCAAATAACTAACTCCATAACTGAGGTGATTTTCTATAATGTAAATGGAAAGATGAAAGACATACAGTTTAATAAGCCTGTAGAGATTGAAATGCCTTATTTTGATTTAGATGAGAATGGGTTTGTAGATATTGAGACAGGCTTGTTAAATGAAAAGAATATAATGATTTATACACTTTCTTCTCAAAGATGGCAGGAAATGAGCTCTTTGGTTGATACTGAAAATAAGGTTGTAAAAGCAGAGGTTACTCATTTTTCTTTGTTTTCCTTGATAGGAAAACTTACAAATGAAACTCTATCTTCAGCACATGCTTACCCTGTGCCATATAAAAGTTCATTTTCTAAAGAAGAGATTACATTTACAGATTTGACTAAAGAAGCCACTATCTATATATACGATATATCAGGAGAACTCGTTGTAAGTTTAGATGAAACAGACGGTGATGGTCTGTATCGTTGGAATCTACTTAATAGTAAAAGAGAAAAGGTAGCAAGTGGGGTTTACATTTATTACATCACAAATCCTGATAAAGAAAAGAAGTTTGGGAAGATAATGATTATAAAATAATATTGGCAAATTGCACAGATTTTACAGATTAAAATTATGAATATGAAAAAGAAAATAATCAGTTTAATTTTATTGCTTTTTATTCAGAAAGTAGCAATTGCTTCTGGGACAACTTCCTATAATTTTTTAAAGCTTAACTTAGGTGCAAAAGCACTTGCAATGGGAGAGGCATTTGTTGGAGATTCATCTGGAGATTTATCAATTTTCTATAATAAGGCTGGACTTTGTAAATTGAATAAGATAAGTTTTTCTTTTACCCACCATAGTTGGTTTCAGGATATAAATATTGAATCAGCATCTTTTCTATATCCTTTTTCGGAAAATAATGGTTTTGGTTTAGGTATAAACTGTATAGATTATGGTAAGATTGCTGCTTATGACATTGATGATAACCGTGTTGAAAATGTTACTGCAGATGATTTATGTATAGATATAGGGTATGTCCATAATATAGGGAGCATTTTCTCTAAGGATTTTTTGTGTTTTAGTGGAATAGGAATAAAGTACATTAAAGAAACACTCCAGAGGCATACTGCCTCTTCATTTGCAGTAGATATAGGCATTTTAATCCCTTCGGAATATTTTTCTTTAGGTCTTTCTTGTCAAAACTTAGGAAATGGAGCAGAATTTATTGAAGAAAGGTTTGAGTTACCATTTCAGTTAAAAGCAGGTATTTCAACACCTTTTATTATAAGAAAGGATTTCACATTTAATTGTGATTATGTATATTGTCCAAAAGGAGAAAACGCTGTAAATATCGGAATGGAATATATTTTTTCTAATGTATTGGCTTTAAGAAGCGGTTATGTTTTTAAAGATATTCCCGGTGATAGGTTTAGAGTAGGATTTGGGTTTTTGTCAAAGTATGTTTATTTTGATTATGCCTATGTGCCTTTTGGAGTACTTGGTAATTCTCATATTATTAGTTTGACATTTAATTTTCCAAAAAGAGAAAGAGTTTTAACTAAGAAAAAAAGGAAAATTATTTCTTATAAACTGCTAAATAAAGCTCAGAAAGCTCTGAAAAAAAAGAGGTTTAAAAGGGCAATATTCTATTTAAAAAAGGCTATTGATTTATTTCCTGAAAATACCCAAGCAAAGACTCTTCTTGAAAGAACAAAAGATATTGTGGAAATAATAAAGAAAAAATGAGTCTACATTTAAATTCTATAAGTAGAAGAATTATTTCAATTACTTTTTTTCTTATTTTTTTTGTTGAAGTTGTTTTCTGTGCACAGGTTAAGAAATATATTGATAGGGGTATTGAATACTATCTTGCAGGTAGATGGGAAGATGCGGTTATTGAGTTGGAGACTGCTTTTAGTATCTCTCCAAAAAACAGAAAAGCAAAAGCATTACTTATAAAGGCACTTACCCGCGCTGCTGAAAAGTATTTTGATAAAGAGGATTACATAAGCGCTATTCCTTATCTTAAAAGGACACTTCAATTCTCTCCTTATGATTTGAGGATTAAGGGGATGCTGGATTTTGCTCAGAAAAAGATTGGAATTGCCCCGTTCTATAAAGAAGGAAAGGTTAAAAAGGAAAAAATAAAACCTAAAGAAAAAGTCCCTATTAAAAAGAAAAAGGCTATTTTTACAAAACCAAAAATTATTAGAAAGATTGAACCTAAACCAGTCAAAGTAACCAGAGCTGTTACAAAAGAAAAAATTGCTCTTTTAAGTGAGCTTATTAGGTCTAAACAGTATATTATAAAAAAGAGATTTTATCTTTTATTTACTGTTTATCTTTCTGTTTTCTTCCTTTTTGTCTTTTTAATACCTTTTTTGTATTTTAAGTTAAAAAAAATTTATCAGCGTTATAGTTCAAAGGCTTATAAAAAAATATATTTAGAAGATAAAAGGATTTACGACAGTATAATAAACACTAATACAAAAATATTAGAAAGAAAAAAAGAAAGAACATTAAAGTTGATTGAAAATGTATCAAATATTATTTTTCCTGCAACTGAAAAGATGGTTGATATGATGAAGTATTACACAGGGATTATTGTGCCTAAAGACAATAGAGTTGTTACTGAGACAGAAAAGGGAAAGAAAGTTCTTACAGATATTGACACAAGGTTTAGAGTAAAGGCAGATATTATTGAAAGGATTCCTTTATGGGTTACAGATGAAAACAAAGCCCAGAGATTATTATTACCCTATATAGATAGTAAAGATAATAGAATTAGAGGCAATGCTGTAAAATCGCTTTATAGGTACAATAAGAAAAAGGCTCTTATAGCGTTAGAAAAGATGTGTGAAAATTCAAACCATTGGATGAGACTAAGTGGAGCATGGGTTTTAGGCGAGATAAAGGATTTAAGTTTAATTGAGGTTCTTTTTAGGTTATGTTCTGACCCAAAGGAAATTGTAAAGAAAAGAGCATTATTTTCATTAGAAAAGTTTTTGGAGATTAAAATATTACCTGAAAATATAAAACAACGAATAAAAGAAATATTAAGAAAAAATAGTTAATAGAATACAAATTATGAAGTTTGTTGTTCAGAAACATTATGCTTCACATATTCATTATGATTTCAGATTAGAAATGAATGGAGTGTTAAAAAGCTGGGCCATTCCTAAGGGCATACCAACTCAACCAAAGATAAAACGGCTTGCAGTTTCTGTTGAAGACCATAATCTGGAGTACATCAGTTTTGAAGGAGAAATCCCAGAAGGTCTATATGGAGCAGGTAAGGTTA
>CAYYAU010000107.1:0-4683 GCA_964469765.1 uncultured Clostridia bacterium
GTAAAGCAACAGATATAAAACCACATGGCCTTATAAAGAAAAAGGGGTCAGCCCTTGACACGAGACAAATTAGACAGATTATCTTAACTAAATATCCAGATGCACAGACATCACATATTAATCTCTTTGTAGAAAGCATTAAAGATAAGAATTTAACACAAAAAGAGATTTTAAGCAGATGGAATAAGTGGAAGAGAAGATTCAGAGGTGGGTTTGTACGTTTATCCTATATAGGTGGTTCAGCCGAGAAGAAGCAATATAAAAGATTTTACAGACAGTGGTACAAGGACAAAAAGCTTTATAAGAAATTGGCCATGATAAATATTGAACTTTTATCTCTTTCTAAACAAAGAGCAAAAGCTATAAAGGATAATGATGAGGAAAGGAAAAAGAAGGTAGAGAATAAACTTAGAGGTCTCATAAAAAGAATTACTAATATAGCAACAGATATAAAAAGAGGTGTTCCGAGACAAATAATTGGTTTAGACTTTCGTCCTGAAACAAGGAAATTTTTACATAATACAATTAGCCAGATGCGCGCAGGGTATACGCAGAGAGCTAAGTTTACGTTGATGGCTGCTGTTACAAGAATAGGAAAAGAAAAAAATATATTGTTAAGCAAGAGATTAGAGTATAAATCAAAGGATAGAGTTAAAGAAGAAAAGGATGGCAGTATTACAGTTTTCTTCCAAGGGAGTCAGAAAGATAGAAAAGTAAATCCTCCTTCATTAACCAGGGCATTTTTCTTCTTGGATGAGGTTATGGATTCTGAAGTAATGGATTATAAGGATATGAGAAGTTGTATCGATATATTAAACGAAGTTAAAAAGAATATTAATGATAATAAATCTGAGATAAAAAATAGATTGTTTAAAGTTTTACAAGGAGGAGAATATAAAGGAAGAAAAATCAAAGGTCTTAAGATGTCTGAGAATACGTTTAAGCAATTAGCCAAATCTTATATAGAAGAAGCAATAGCACAAGTAGAAATTGGAAACTTTGTAGAGGTAGATACGTTTCTGACTAGTGCAATAGACCAACTTGAATTAAGAAGAGAGGAATGCTCTCATATTCTTGAGAATATGAGAATACATTATGTAGAACAGTTAAGAGAGATATTAAATAACAGAATTAGCGATTTATCTCGGGTAGTCAGTAAATCAAGAATATTAATTAATTCTGGCCAGTATTCATTTTTAAAATCAGAAATTGAAAACCTTCTTGAGAATCCTGTTTTAAAAGATTTTGAGTTTTTTGAGGTAAAAACTCTATTTGAGAATATTTTAGATAGATTGAATAACTTAGAAAAAGAAGGCATTTATAAAGTTAAACAAAAGGTGCTTTATAACTTAGATGAAATAGAAAAGATATTAAATGAAATGAGAACAGTTTCTAATATTGTTTCCCATTTCAGAAACCGCTGGATTTATGCAACCGTCAATGAGATATCAAAATGGGAGACCAAAGAAAATGTGTTTAAGAGTATTTATCAAGGACATTTAAAAGATTTACAGATAATTAGAGGCTCTCCAAAAATCAGGAAATTAAAGATGTTTCTTCTTACTCAAGTTCCTTTCCGAATAAAAGACCCTAAAACTAAAACCAAAAAGCGAATTAATAATCCTGTCTTTTTAGCTTTAAGTGATTTTATAAGTATTGTCCAAGTTAGTAATTTTGAAGATATCCTTCCTAATTTTAAACCAACATCGAATATATTCAAGAAACTTAAACATTTTATTAATTCTGGAAAAATAAATGCTACTAAGCTTAGTTCAAATGATAAGTGGCTGCTTATTGAAGCGGTTTGTAGAGATTATGAACTTTCAATGATACAGATAAATAGTGGTGGTCTATTCATTGATATAGAAGAATTAACTAAAAGGTTAGAAAACGTAATTAAGTTTCTTAAAAGAAGATGGTACAAGAAAGCCCTTATAGAGCTAAAAAATGTTTCAGTAATTAAAAGATTAAAAATATCTAATCTTAATCAAAAGTTTGATGAGACAATTACATTGCTTTCAAGTAAACTTCCGGTTTTAATTAGTCAGAAGAAAAAAGAGGAAATTATAATAAAAGAGTCTCAAATGACAGATGATGAAAGACATCTTAAAGAATTAAAGAATAGAAAAAGAAGAATATTACAGATTAAGAGACTGCGATGGATTAAAGATAGAATAAATGAAGTTAAACCCAGAAATTACAAAAGAATATTGGAGTTAATTTCTAAGATTTTAGATGTTATTTCTAATAGAGATATAATTAATCAGTCAGAAAAGATTGTCTTTTTGATTAAATGGATGGGGGCGTCTCTTCAGACATACTTTAGAAAATATTCAAAACAAGTTTGGCGCAATATAGGAAGAGCTATAATTGCTGAATTACTTCGTATATTAAGAAATCCCCAAGACAATAAAGAAACTTTAGAAGAACTATCTAAGTTAGCTAAATTAAACAATGATGAGCTTGATGAAGAAATAATTCAAATAAATAAAAAAATTGAAGATTTAGACTTAAAGGTTAAACCAGTCAAGCCAAAACCAAAGGTTACAAACTCCAAAATAGAAAAATTAAAAGCAGAGATTAATGAAGTTTATAAACATGCTTTAGAAAATATAAGGTTTATTGAAAAAGAATTAGAAAAGATTATTACTTCCTCTACCCAAAAAGAATCAAAAGAACATTTAAAAGCAACCATTATAAAGATCCTCTTTTCTATAGGTATAATTGTAGGTATTTTCTTCTTTATTTCTCCTGAGGCACCTAAAGATACAAATCAAATTCAAACTGCAGGTATTGGAGGATTAACATATATTCTGGTTGCTTTTCTAAATATAATAGTTTGGCAGTTTAGTTTTGTAGTTAACTTTATTAAGAAAACATTTAAGTCAATAATAAAGAATATCCGAAAGAATTTTAGAATATCTCTATATTTTAAATTATCTGCTTTAGGTTTGGGAGTTATCTTAATTGACCAAACAACAAAGATAATTGCAGAACATTTTGCTCCTGATTTTATAGATGCAGGAGGCTGGCCAATAGGATGGAGAGTTAATTTTGGAATTAGTTATCACAATTCTGTTTTAGAGAGGGTAGTTTTATTTGCTTTGGTTTTTGGAGCAATTATTCTACCCACTTTAGTACTTATCCGACAGTTATATAAACAATGTACCAATATAAGAGTAAAAAAGAGACTTTCTTATTTAAGAAAAACTCCTCTTTTTGTTGCCATAACTTTATTTATAGCAGGAAGTATAAGTAATCTATCTGAACTATTAATGTATGGAAAAGTGGCTAATATCATTGGGTTTCATTTTCATAAAAAGTTGATTCCTTACGATGTATACAACCTTGCTGATTTAATTATTATAATTTCTATTGGAATTGTATTTGGTTATGTAGCACATCTTGTAAAAGCTTTTGATAAAGAGCATCTTTCCCGTACATGGAAAATACTATTATTTACCTCACCTTTTATTATTGTTGCTTATATTATTAAACCAGAATTATTTGTTTCTATAGTGCCAGTATTGTTTGTTATTGCTACTGTTACCTATGTTTTACTAAAGAAATATCCAAAGAGGAAAATATCATTAAAAAGTTGCTTGATAGGCGATAGTCTTGCCAGACAAAATAGGATAGGGCCTTATAAAAATATTCCTTTAATAATAATTATAAGTGTTTTGGGTGTTTTAGCTTATGCTTTTTCTATCAATACTACAGCCAGTCTTTGTTTAGCTTCAGTATCTGGGATAACAGGTATGCAAGAACCAGAAGAGGAAAAATCAGAACAAGAGATATTAAAAGAACAGATTAAAGCACAGGATGCATTTTTTAACCTTAAGTTACATTTAATAGATGCATGTAATACACCAAGAATAAGAACAACAGAACAAGTGATAGCTAAATCTTTAGAAAGAGTAAAAGTTCTTTTTAATAATATTATAAAAGAAAGTAAGAAATTAACTATGAAAATTTCTATAGAAGAATTAGAAAAGGTCCATACAAACTTTGGTAACTACTACAAGGAAATTATGGCGATGAAAACGCAGTTAGAGATGTTTATATCAAGAAGGGATATAATAACTGTTTTCAATAAATATTTAGAGAGATTTAACAAAATGAACACTACTATTGCAAAATATGATTTAAAAAGAGCAAAAGTTTTGATAAGGAGTCTTATACAAACAACAAAAACAGTAAAAATAGATGAAACAGAAGATAAGTTACAGAAATTCCTTAATGATTTTTCTGATGGAATTAGTGAAGTTGAAAAGATTAGAGGTATGTTTGAAACCCTACCTATAAAGACAGATGCACTCGGTATTTTTGATAAGAAGTTTTCAAAGGCTATACAACAATTAAAAAGTTTTGCACAGAGAATTTCAACAGTTATTAGCGAGAGAAAACAATCCACTAAAGAAGAAACTTCAGAATCTACTCAAATCTTTAAAGGGGAAATTCCTTCTAAAGAACCTGTTGATGAGAAAGCAAAAGAAGGTTGGGTAGAGAAACCAGAAACAGTAACATCAGAAGAAGAAACCGTTGACTTATTGAGTGATGAAGAAGAAGCGGAGCAAGATGCTAATAGGTATTTAGAAGAACTTGAAAAGGTAAAACAAAAACTTATTGAAAAAGCAAAAACAGAATGTATGAAAAAAAAGGTTACAAAAGCACTTAATGAGT
>CAYYAU010000108.1:0-4678 GCA_964469765.1 uncultured Clostridia bacterium
CATTTTTACATCTCTTCCATTAACATCTATAACTTCTCCTTGCATAATTTCTTTCTGTTGTTCAGATGTAAGTTTTTCCCACTCCTCAGGATAAATTAAAATCTCCTCTAAAACCTTCCCATATTGATGAACCTTCTCTGTATAACTTTCTACTCTTCCTTTTTTATCGTAAACAATGTCCTTTCTTTCTCTATCTATTGTTACTGCATTGTATTTAGAACTCTGTTTTTCTCTAAATTTAACAAGTTGATTTAACCCATTATATTCCATATCACTTTTCTCTAAGATATAGTTCCTATCAATATTTATAGGGGTAGATACCTTCTCTAACCTTACAACCTTTCCATTAATTGTTACTGTTTTACCTAAAAGAAGCTTCTCTTTTTGTTGTTCGTTGAAATTATCCCAATCAGAAGGAAGGATAAAAACCTCTTGTTTTGATTTTCCTTGTTCTCTTATGGATTCTATTGAAGAAATAAGGTTTTCTTTTTCGTAATTGCCTTGCCAGGTTTTTTCTATTATCTTCTTATAATCTGGAGCTTTCTCTTTTATTTTTTCGTTATATCTAAGAATCTGACTATGTCTATTATATCCAGTATCTTTATCTGTCTGCCATTTTCTTGTAATATACTTTCTCTCACCACTTACATTATTATTATAATAACCTTTTTCTTCATACTTTAAAATGCGACTTAACCTATCAAATTGTGTATCTAATCTTTCTCTTACTGTTACATTATCTATTTTAACCTCTATCTCCTTTTTCTCTAAAACTAGGGGTTTGCCATCTAAAACAACCTGACCTTGCTCCAAAATCTGCTTCTTCTGTTCTGAAGTTAGTCTTTCCCATACATCATCTTCAGGTAAAACCGTTACTTCTTGTTTTGTCTTTCCATACTCATACACAGTTTCTTTATACTTCTTTAATCTATTATACCTATCATAACCATCTTTAGTTACTTCTATAATCTTTACTGTAACTAAGTTACCATCATTAATTATAACCTCGTATCCAGTTCTTCTTCCTAACCTGTCATATCTTATTCCCTCTCCTTTGTTTATCCCGGTTGTTACCTCTGTCCATCTTTTATCTAACTTTACTCCCATTTCTCCATCAGACAATCTCTGTTTACATCCACCATGCTCAAATACATCCCGTTTAGACCAAATTATCTCATCATATTCATTGTACTTTGCTTCCCACTTAACTTCACTTACTTTTCCCTTTTCTTCCTTCGTTACCTGCTTATACTTCACTAAAAGATACTCTTGAAATTTATCCTTTTCTTTTTCTGTATAGTTGGGGTTCTTTATATAGTTCCCTTTCCAATATATCTGCTTCTTATTCCCAAATTCATCTGTTACCTCTTTTTTATAAGCAATGAGGTTCTTATTTCCATCATATTTACCTTCTGAAAACTTTGTTATTGTCTCATTGCCCAGTGGGTCAGTCCATACCTCTTGATAACTTACCAAAAGACCAGCATTATTATACTTACCATCTGTCCATTTCCTATTATACTCATTTCCCAAAGCATCTATAATGGTCTCTTCAAATGAGGTTACACATTTATGGGCTTTTGTTTTATCATCTGCATAAAACTTCGAATCAGGTGTATACGTAGCATTTGACCACTTTGTCTTAGTTATATTTCCTTGTGGGTCAGTGGTTTCAGAATTATATGAAACTAAAAGCCATTTGTTGTTATACTTCATATCTGTAGTGTTTCTAATACTAACATTGCCACGTGCATCCTCAATCCTTTCATTTAAGACCCTTGTTGCTAAACCATCCTTAAACCATACAGTTTTTCCGCTTTTGTATTTGATGTACCGAAACTCTGTTTTCTGTGATGCAACTGCGATGGTTTTCTGATGTCCTTTTAATATATTCTGTTGAACTGGCTTTTTGATTTTCTCCTGAGGAGTCTCTGCTTCTTCTGGCTGTTTGGGTGTTTTACCCTCTTTCTGCTCCTCTATCTGATTCTGTAAATCCACTACTTCCTGTTGTCTTTTCTCTTTTTTCTGCAGGTCTTCTAAAGAAAGATAGCCACTTTTTTCTCTATCTAACCTTATTTTTCTTTCAGGTGAAATTGATAGACTAAATCCTGTTGAAGATTTCTCCTTTTCTTTTATCTTTTTTAGGTTATTGTAATCTATTCTTATTTTTTCTAACGGATGAGAAACTGACAAAATAGGCTTTATAGAAAAAATATGGAAAGTATTGCCAGTGGCAAATACAAACTGAGTAAATACTAAAATGAAAGAAATAGTAAGAGCAATTATATTCCGATAAATATGATATTTCTTTTGTTGTATTTCTCTCATTAACCTTCTCCTTTTGTTTACAACTTTGTTACTCTTTATTTACAAAATTTTTACATTCTAATTAGATATTATCATATAAAAATGTGATTTACCTCAATTCTATGTAAAATTTTTGTAAACTTTTCATTAGAATTTCTTATGGGTTTTTGTGACCACCGGTACTTTAGGAAACAAAAACCTTAGAAATTCTTGATCCGCCAATCTTTAGTGGCGGATAGTAATCGGGCTGGTCCCTCAGCCCGACCTTATCGAGGTCAGAGACGACCCCGACTACTTCACATATAATAATACAACATTAAACTTAACTTTTGCTCACATTTTCCTTAAATTTTCATTAAATCTTATGTATTCTTGGTTCTTATGGGTTTTCAATCTTTTGACAAACTGGAAAGTTTACTGTATAGTTTTACAAAGAAGATGGGATAGACTCTTAAGTATTTCAGAAACTTCAATAAGGTAGGATTAATAAAAAGGTAGTTTCTACAGTGTCTTTACAAGATTTCGTATGTAAATATCCTTTGCATTCTCAAATGTTTTAAGGAATTTTTTTACTTCAGGTTTGAAAACAAAATACTTCAAACCAATAATAGCTGCTGCTTTAATTTCATTGTTACTCCTTCTTACAGCAAATATTGATGGATTAGCCAACTTTTGTAGATAGGGAATTGCTGTTTCTGATTTTAATTTACCTAAAGCTTCACTCACGGCAGAAATTATAGCGACATCCTCCTTTTTGTAATTCTTCAAAATGTCTATAAGATAAGGAATAGCTTCTTTAAAACCTATATTGCCTAAAGATACGATGGCTTCTTTTTTTACTATTATATCTTTATCATATAAAGCATTTATAAAGATTTCAAACATCTTTTCCTCACCCATTTTTTTTAAAGCAAGAACAACAGCCCTTCTTACATAAGGATTAGGATGATTAAACATTCTTTTCAGTTCCTTATTAATAAGTTCCTCTTCACCTAAATCATCCAACACTCCAATTATCCTTAATGAGGCTTCGGAAGATGGGGTTTGTTCTAAACTTTTTATTAATTTAATAATACCTATGGAACCTATATTCTTTATCGTCTGAGCAATAATCTTTCTAAACCTTAAATCAATTGTATTTGTAATTGTCTCAATCAGAAAGTCAACAACATCGCTTCCAATCTTTTCTAAAACTACTTGCGCCCCTTCTTCTCTTTTTATATCTCCTGACCAAAGGTCACTCACAAGTATCCTTATAATTTCACTTTTACCATATCTTTCCAAAAATCTCTCAGCAAGTTCCTTCCTTTTTGGAAATATCTCGGAAGGAAAGGTGGCTTGTTTCCTTATCAATCCTATAATATCAGTGGCTTTTGGATAAATCCCTTTTTTAATATATCTATTTAAAACCCTCAAAGATATCTCAAGTAATTTCTTGTAATTCTCAAAAACTGTTTCTTGTTTTAAAGCCATAATTAATTTTTCATCAATCTCTTTTACTAAATTCTTATATGACAAAGCCTCAAAATTCTCCATATTATCTCCAATAAAATTTAAAGCATCACCTCTTTCTATCTCGTTTTCCATTAACAAACCATCTGAAATCTTACTCATAATCTCGGTTAATGTTTCCTCTTTTTGCATTAAATCAAGGTTTTTTAAAATAAGAGGGAGGTCTTCCTTTATCTTCTTTTCCTTTAGAAAATATTCGTTTTGGAGATTTAATAAATTCTTAACTTTTTCAATAAGTGATTTTTCTTCAGGATGTATTTCTTTCTCAAAAGATGAAGGGACAATCTCCATAATCTCTTTACCTAATATGGATGAATATATAGTTGAAGAAACCCCCTTTTCTTTAGCTAAATTTAACAACTTAACAAAGACATTTTTAATCCTATTTAATGTTTCAGGTGGGAGAATTTTATCCTTAATCTTTTTATATGTAAACTCAAGTTCTGCTATAAGACTCTTCATTTTCTCAGGAGAAATATAAGAAAGAATTTCTTTTCTATTCTTCTCTAAATCAGGAGAAAGTTCATTCTGAAAAAAATCAATTAACACAGAATTCTCAATACTTTCCCATTTATGTGCTATATTACTTTTTACCTTGCTCCAGTTTGGAAACTCACCTTTTTCTCTTCTTATAGCAATCTCTTTTAATGTATTAATAAGCGACTGCGTATCATTTCCAAACTTCTCCAAGATGTCAAGACCTTTCTCTATTAATAAGTCCCTCTCACCAGCTGGAAGATAAATCTTTTTATTAATCTCAATATGTTCGGATGAATTAGGAATAGTGGGTCTGCTTAAACTCTCTAAAAATGAAAATATCTCTACATCAGTGATTCCCTTTTCAATTTTAATTGTTTTT
>CAYYAU010000109.1:0-4644 GCA_964469765.1 uncultured Clostridia bacterium
TTCCTAAAATTTCTAACGGGGCTTAGCAAGGATATTAGGAGTCAACAGAGAAACCATCCGCCGCTACGAAAAAGACCAGATAAAGCCGGATAAATCCACACTGTCAAAAATAGAAGAAATCCTAAAATCTGATATATAAAGGCTAATTGAGAATCTATTTGCCAACTTAATCGCCAAGTAATCGCCACAATCACCAATCTAACTACCAACCATTTTAATCGAGCCAAAAAACAAGCCAATTCTGGAACTTTCGAGCCAATACACAAAACGAGCCATTATGATTTTTTATACTTCACAGCTCTTCCCAATCCTTCCTGCAATAAAAGATTGATATATTTATTTCTAAATTTTGTACGATCTAACCTTCCAAATTTTTTGCATATCTTAGATATATCTTTGGGGTCAATGTAAAATTCAAGTATATCTTTTAACTCTTTAGGATCTAACCCTAACTTAGTGCTAACTTGGTGCCAACTTAGTGCCGACTTGCTCAATTTCTTTTCTTTTAAAAGTTACCACAAAGTCCTCTGATATTTCTTTAAAATTTCTTTTACACCAAACTTACCTGTCCTGCTGATTGAATAAAAATCCATCAATAAACACAAGCGTCCCTTTTTCCCTATACTTAAACGAAGATATAACAAATTTTTGGGTAATAAGAAGTTTGTTCTACAGTTTAAAAATTTTTAGTAATTCCCATGGATAAATAACTTTAATAATATTAGATTTTTCTTTCTTTTCAAGACAACAGGTATATAATTCTACTCCTGGATATATTTTTTTAAAATATTTAAGATGTGTTGTATGCTTATTGAAAAACATATTTTTTACTTCAATTGCATATATCTGGTTTTTAACATACTCAATTATAAAATCTATTTCCTGTTTTATATTTGTTCTCCAGAAGTATATATATTCTATGGGTATATTTTTCCTCAATTCGGAATAGATGCTATTTTCAAACAATTTACCATCAATATTCATAGAAAAAGTTTTGTTTGTTAATATATTTAACATACCAGTATCCTCCAAAAAAATCTTTGGCATTTTAGTTAATTCGCTCCGAATATTTTTATGAAAAGGTCGTATTCTTCTTATAATATATGTGTTTTCAAGAAGAAAGAGATATTCCTTAACTGTTTTTTTAGCCATTCCAAGAGTAGTAGAAAGTTCTAAAATATTAAGTAAACTTCCACTCTGCGAAGCAACTATTCTGATTAAATCATTGAATTTATTTATATCTCTTATATCTGCTATGTCACGGATATCTTTTTTTATATATGTGTTAATTATTTGTTTTAATTTTATCTCTTTTTTCTCAATACCATTTTCCATCACAATTGCTGGATATCCACCAAAAATTACATATTCTTTATATAATTTTTTAAGTTCTTCATGAATAGCATCTGGCAATGAAATTTTGAGATTATATTTCAATCCTTTAAACTCAAGAAATTCTTCAAAATTAAGAGTAAATAACTCAAAATCTAATATCCTTCCTACTAGAGCATCTTTGAACTTCTTTTTAATAAGTAAACTTGAAGAACCACTAACAACAAGTTTAACAGTCCCTTTATATCTATCGTAAAATAACTTAAGAAATGAAGAAGGATTATTCAAATATTGAATTTCATCAACAAACAAGTAAACTCGTTTATTAAAATTTGCTCCTTTTGCTTTAAGATAATTAATAACATCATCTGGAGATGAGTTACATAAATCCAGAAGACGAAAATCTTCAAGGTCAAAATAGAATATATTTTCTGAAACACTCTCTTTCTTTATATAATTCTCAATAATATAGTGCATCAGAGATGTTTTTCCTACCTGACGGGACCCATGAATCACGATGATTTCATCATCCTTAATAAACTTTATAATACTTTTAACCAATTTCCTTTTCTTTAATTTATTCATATATCTACCTTAAAATAAAAATTTACTATTTGTCTATATATATTACTAAATATTAAGTATTTTGTCAACTATATATTACTTTTTACTGATGCCCCTTTTATCTAAATTTATATACTTTCCTGATTTTTTCTAACACATTCCAATTCGTTTACAATCATGGACTCCAGTTGCCTACCCTGTTGTTTGATAGTATATCAAACTTTTCGGGGTCAACTCCTAATGAATCTAATTTTTCTTTACTTGGCTTCTCTATTTTGATTTCTAAGATAATTAAAAACCTCTCTTGTCAAATTGTAAATTTCAACTTTTCAACTCCGATACTGTAACTACTTTAATTTAAATTTTTCTCATTGCTTTTTTAACTGTAATATATTTCTGAAATCTGCTTTTAGGTTTACCAGGGATAGTCCTGTTAATATATCCTGCTTTCAATAACGGATTCAATATTTGCTCAATAAAATTCTTCCTATCTTTAAGCCCTAAGAAATTCATCATTTCCTTCAAAGTATGTGGTTTTTCACAATATGTTAATATCTTTGCTGTTCTGTCTCTCATCTCGACTTGTGGGGTGACTTGTGGGGTGACTTGTAGGGTGACCTGATCGGTTGGATATGGAAAGATTATTGTAAAAGTGTCATTTTCTTCATCATTTATCCATCTTACTTCTGGAAAACCTAATTTCTTTAAAACTAAAATCTCTGTCTTAAAACCTGTCCCTTTTGTCTCTGCCCAACCTAAATCATAGAATACAGGAGCGATTAAACTGTTTCTCAGTTCCGAACCAGGAACAGCGAAGGTTTTAGGGTCTTTCAATGAATGTCCTGGATTATAAAATTCTATTCTGTCATTATATATTCTTATTTGACATGGAGAAGGATGAAAATAATTTTGGTGCATTAAAAGGTTGCTTAATGCTTCGCGGAGTGCTTTCTGAAAAGGGTCATCTTCTATGCGGGTAAGGTTTTTACCTAATTTAAATGGTGTAAGAAAAAACTTATCCAGAATATCAAGAATCTGATTTCTTATAAATAACAAACTGCCTTGAAAATCTTGGGAAAGAAATGGGTCCTTATCTTTACCCCACTCAGACCCTTTTATACGGATAATATCAATCCTGAAATGAGGTAGATATTTTTTGATAACTTCAGTTTTACCAAAAAGTAAAAGTCCAGCAATTGTTAGGTGTCTATTATCTTTTGAGATTAAATTATATGCTTTTAATAAATCCTTGTCTTTTAAAAGAACTTCTTTCGTATCTTTTTTCTGAAGTTTACGCAGGTTTCTGTAAATAGACAATGTATTCTTATCTATGTCAGATAAAGTAGTATCTTTTAACACCTTTGCATCAGGAGATGTCATCCGTTCCTGAAAAAATCTTTGTAGGTCTCGGTCCGTTAATCGCTGATCAACAGAACCTACACGTTTATATCCACCTTTTAATGGACCTGCATCTCTAATATAGATAGGCTTCTCATATTTTGGTGCTTCTTCTACAATTTTAATTATTATGAAATACTTATTTCTTTCTTTTATAATTTTAGGTTTTATAACAGGACAGAAGTTAAATTTTTCACTGACTGTAGATATCAAATCATCAACTTGTTTCTGAGGGTTTTCTACACCTTTTTTAATTATTCTATTTTTATCTTGTTTTATTCCGAGCACAATAACTCCACCTTTAGCATTTGCAAATGCAGATATAGTCTTCCAGATATTTTGTGGAATATTTTTTTCTGCCTCTTTATATTCTATTGTAGCAGTTTCATATTTTCCCAACTGTGGTAAATGTTATTTCACTTTTTTCTTCTTCCTTTGCCTCATTTTGAAAAAAATCCCATTAAAAATTTATTCCTATCCAAACTTACCCGCCTGCCAGAGTACTATGTATGGTGGACAGGTACACTTTCCTGACTTTCTCTAACACATTCCAAAGGTTACCATGTTGTTCTCTGCCAAAAAGTTCGCTTGCTTCTTTTTTTGCAATAAGTTGTGTCTTTAACTGGAAAATTAATTTCTTCGCTGTGTTATATGAAAGTCGGAACTTACTTTTTACCCCTTCCACTTCTTTTATCTTATCTTTATCATATTCATTTAGCAAAGTTAAGATATTGGCATAAGCAGATAGAAATCTAAGTATTTCTTTTTCCTGTCTGATAAGTAATGGATTGGTAATTTTTTTCTCTAATAGTTTTATTGCTTCTTGAAGGTTTCTTAATCTGTTTTGCGAAGAGACAATTTTTTTCTCGTTAATAACATATCTCTGTAAGAGATAATTCCTTAAAACATTTGTTGCCCAAATTCTAAATTGGGTTGCTCTAAAAGAATTAACCCGATAGCCAACAGCGATAATCATATCTAAATTATAAAAATTCATCTTCCTAATCTTACCATCAGCGGCAACCTGTTCCAAAATGGAACAGGTTGAATTTTTGTTTAACTCGCCTGTTTTGTAGATATTATTTATATGTTTTACAACAGCAGGTCTATTTACACCAAAAAGTTTGGCCATCTGATGAGCAT
This sequence comes from uncultured Clostridia bacterium, assembly GCA_964469765.1. Taxonomy (GTDB): domain Bacteria; phylum UBA6262; class WVXT01; order CAYYAU01; family CAYYAU01; genus CAYYAU01. The sequence goes on from CAYYAU010000109.1 coordinate 4,438, forward strand.
CGAGCCAAATAGTCTCCCTTTCTAACTTTACCTCAACCTCAATATCTCCGCCTTTGGGTTTATAAATAAGAATTTGATTCTTTATTTGTTTTTGGTTAGACATAATTATTCTTTACTTTTAATTATAAATCTAATTTTCTGAAGTTCATTTATAACTTTTAGATCTGTTGATGTTGCTTCGTTTATGTTCATGTTGTTTTAGAATAA